>JANNUY010000737.1:0-4549 GCA_031414155.1 Acidobacteriota bacterium | reverse complement strand
CGGCAATTTTCCTCGGCAACCTTCCCGGCAACTTTCCCTGGCGCAGCGCCAAAGCCCGCCGCCGCAATGCCCGCCAGCGCGCACGCTTCATCGTTATCGCCGGTGTCGCCCGAGATGCCGACCGCGCCAATTACGTCGTTGTCTTCATCCAGCACCAGCACACCGCCTGGTGAAGGCACGGCGCGCCCCTGACTGATGGCGTATAGCGAAGTAATGAACGCCGGAAATTTCGCCGCGCGCTCAGCGATCTCGCGCGTTCCGAACCCCATGCCGAGCGCGCCCCACGCTTTGCCATACGCAATGTCGAATCGCACGATGCCTCCGCCGTCTTCGCGTTTGAAGGCGATGACGTGGCCGCCAGCGTCCAGCACGGCCACCGCCAACGGAGCGAGTTTAAGTTTGCGGCCTTCAGCCAACGCCGCATCAATCATGGTTTCTGCATCTTTGAGTTTGAGTTTAGCCATAAACGTTTAAGCGCGTCCTTCCGCAAATTTTCCGTCGAGCAGGATGAACACCATACGCGCAATTTCATTGGTACGATTGCTCCATGCGTGATTGGTGCCGCGCTGGATGACGACATCACCGACGTTGAGTTTGGTTTCGCCTTCGTCCAGCACCAGCCACAATTCGCCAGCAATCAAAATGCCGTAATCAATCGTTTCGGTGCGATGCATGATCTTATGTCGCGCTTCGCCGTCTGGCCCGCCGTTATCTTTGATGGCTTTCGCTGCACCCATTTGCGCGAAGGCCGCCGCGATGTCAGCGTCAGAAACTTGGTTCTGAATCGTGTCGGGCGGAATGTCTACGAACCGAATGATGCTGCCCTGCGGCGTCGGGTGAAGCTGCAACGGACGCAGCGTCGGGTCTGCGCCGTTGTCAATTGGCGCAGGGCTTTGATTCGTATTCCAGATTTCATAAAACACTGTGCCGGGTACGGCGGCGAACGGGATGATATTCGGCGGCGCATCGGCTGACACGATGACGGCTTTGCCTTCAGCATTGTGGCCGGTGACGATTCTGCGCATTACGGGAAGGCTCATAAGATTCCTTTGTCTATTTGTGACTTAACTGTTCAGCTTGCTCTTCGCCGCATCGCGGCGGCTGACTTTAGCCCGGCGTTTCAACGCCGGGTAGCGTGGGAAAGGCCTCCTCGTCGCGTCAGCGAAGACTGAACTCAACCTTCGCTGACGCGACGTAGGAGAAATGTTGCATCCTTCCCGTGGGTTGAAACCCACGGCTAAATTCAAGCGCCGCTAACGCGGCGAAAAGGCTGAATAACTAAACCTATTTCAGTGCAATCTCTTTGAGCAAGCTGAGCGCTGCGGAAGAACTGCCAATCAACAGGCGGACAGTTCCGGTTTCGACTTGCCAGTTGTTTTTCTGTTCGTCCCAATAAGCCAGCGCGGACGCGGGCAAAGAAATTTGCACCGCCCTGCTTTCGCCTGCTTTCAGATTCACGCGCTGGAATCCTTTGAGTGCTTTGAGCGGACGCGACACCTTTGATTGCAGATGCTCGACGTAAAGCTGCGCGACTTCATCGCCTGCGCGCTTGCCGGTATTATTGATTTTGAAGCTTACCGTGAGTGCGCCCGCTTTGCTGAGCGATGGCGCGCTGAGTCTCAGGTCGGAATAGGCAAACGAGCTATAGCTCAACCCGTAACCGAAGGCGTACAAAGGTTCGCCTTTGAAATACTGATAAGTGTGACCGTGACGAATGTCGTAATCTTCGAGCGGAGGCAATTGTTCGAGCGATTTCGGCCACGTCGTCGTCAAGCGTCCCGCCGGGTTGTAATCGCCAAAAATCACGTCAGCCAGCGCCGTGCCTTGTTCCTGCGCGGCGTGCGTGATGTGCAAAATCGCAGGCACGTTTTGTTGCGTCCAGTTGATGGCGTAAGGAAAGCTCGATACCAGCACGACCATGGTTTTCGGATTCGCTGCGAAGACCTGTTTGATCAATTCTTCTTCTGACAGCGTCAACGATTCGCGGTCGCGGCCTTCGCGCCCCATGCCTTTGTCAGCGCAAGGCTTCGTCGAACCGTCCTGATTGAACATCTCCATCGGATTGATTGAGCCACAAATCGGTTCATTGCCTACGACGACGATGGCGACATCCGATGATTTCGCCGCATTGATTGCGGCATCGCCACTGGCGGCGTAATTGACCGTCACGCCTGCGCCGACCTTATCCTTAATGCCTTGCAACGCCGAAACGGCATAGGGCGTCGGGCCGCCGTAAAAATCCGTTTCCACTTTGTTAGCGCGTGAGCCAATCACAGCAATGGATTTGAGCGACGTTTTATTCAGCGGCAAAAAGCTTGCGGCATTTTTCAGCAACACGACTGATTCGCGCGCAATGTCGCGGGCCAGGGCTTTGTGCTTTTCGGTTGTCCACGGTTCAGGTTCATTGGCTGTGCCGATTTTGTTGTAAGGCGTCGTTGGATCAAGCACACCCAAGCGAATCACCGTGCGGAATTTGCCTTTCAACGCGGCATCCAAATCCGCTTCGGTCAGCAACTTTTGCTCGAAGGCGTTCTTGAGTGTTTTCTTTAAATCGCCGTCAGCAGGCGGGAACCATAAGAACTGCCCGTGTCCGGCTTTGATCGTGGCAGCGACGGCTTCTTCCATCGTCCTCAGATATTTTTGCTGCGTCACCAAATTGCCGACTGAACCCAAGTCAGTCGAGAAGATGCCATCTAAACCCCATTCGCCCGCGAGCACGGATTTTTGGGAAGGGTGCAACAGCAGCGGCACGCCGTTCCATTTGTTGTAAGAAGCCATAAACGAACGCGCTCCGCCTTCGACAATGCTCATCCGAAAAGGTACGGAGTAATATTCGCGGAACAAACGCTCATCGAAATCTGAAGAAGATCGCGTGCGCGTCGTCTCATTGCTGTTCGCCAGATAATGTTTCAGCAATGCAGCAGCGCGCCAGTATTTCGGATCATCGCCTTGCAAGCCACGAATGAACGCCGTCGCCATCGTACCCGTCAGAAACGGATCTTCGCTGTAACTCTCTTCATACCGTCCCCAACGCGGATCGCGCGCTAGGTCTACGTTAAGCCAGTTGACCAGCGTCGTTTTTTTATACTTTTCGTTTTGATGCACATAACGCGCTTCGTATGACTGCACTTCGCCTGCGCGGCGAATCAAGGCCGGATTCCACGTCGCGCCCATTCCAATCGTGAGGGCAAACGAGGTAGTCGGCACAGGGTCTCGCTGACCGGGCACGCCTTTGACTACGAGTTGGTGCAAGCCTTCAGCGCCGCCGATGTTGGGGATGCGCAAACGCGGTACCGCAGTGTTTGTGTTCAGGCAAGCGATTTTTTCTTCCAGCGTCATCAACGACACGATGTTTGCGACGCGTTGCTCAATGGGTAAAGCCGAGTTTTGAAATGGGTATTCGGTCTGTGCGCGTGCTTCAAATCGCCAGCTTGCCAGCAACAGAATCAGTAATAAATACGATGCTATTTTGCGTATCATAAATTTCCTACTGTGGTCAGATCGGCTGCGCCATCATACCGATCATCTTTTTCGTCAACCCCGGCGCATCGGCTTCCGGCGAAGGGTTCATCTCCAATTCGCCGAGTTGCAGCGAACCTTCGACAATGAATTTGCAACGCTCAAAACGCCGCTGCATGAATTCATCCAACAACTGCGGCAACGGTTCATCGCGTTGCAACAGTTCGCCTAACACTACTCCGTCTTCGACCGCTTGCGCGGCCCCTTGTCCAAAATGCGGCGTCGTCGTGTGCGCCGCGTCACCGATCAACAGCACACGATCTCGATACCACGGCGCGGGCATCAGCAATGCTTCCATCGGACGATAGATCACCATTGACGAATCGGTGATCTGATCGCGCATGCCAGCCATTAGCCCGGTCGCCGCCGCCATGCGTTCACGAAAGATGTCAGCCAATTGGTCAGCGGGAAATTGCAGATTGCCCGGATCAGGTTGCACCAGCATCACGTAACCCGTTTCTGTCGAAAGCGGAATAAACCCGCATTTGCCCCCTTCCAGCCCAACACATAAAAAAGCGTAATCCACTTCGGCAGGTCGTTTGACGTTGTAACGCCACACGCCTTGTCCACTAAATTTTGGCTGATACGCGTCGCCGAAAATGCGACTGCGCACTTTGGAATGCACGCCGTCTGCGCCTACGACCAAATCATATTCGCCCGTCGTGCCATCGGTGAAAGTGACCGTCGCGCTGTTTTCTTTTTGCTGAATATCTGTGAACGTCACGCCCAAGCGCACTTTCGTCTCTAACGCCAAAGCCGTTTCAGAAAGAATTTTGTGCAACGCCGGACGCCCCATTCCCAGATCAGTCGGGTAGTTGGGGCCAGCCATCGGAATGCCCGGAATTTCGGCAACGGTGTGCCCGTGCAGCGTTTGAAACTTCACGCCGAAGTAAGCAAAGCCTTCGGCTACGGCTTGGTCGGCAATGCCCAGCGCCGCCATCGCGCGAATGAAATTGCCCTGCACGATGATGCCAACATGATAGACCTTCCATTCGCTTTTGATTTCGACGAGATCAACGGCAATGCCTGC
>JANNUY010000736.1:0-3141 GCA_031414155.1 Acidobacteriota bacterium | reverse complement strand
AGCGGCTGGCGGCAATTCGTGAATTTTCAGATTTGGGCGCGGGCTTTCGCATTGCGGCGCTCGACTTGGAATTGCGTGGCGCGGGCAACCTGCTCGGCGGTCAGCAATCAGGCCAGATGGAAGCCATCGGCTTTGAGCTTTACACGCAAATGCTCGAACGCACCGTGATGGAATTGCGCGGCCAACCCATCGAAGAGGAAATCAATACGCAAATGAGTCTGGGCATTGATACGCGCATTCCTGAAGAATACGTGTTCGACATGAGCCAACGCCTGCGCAGTTATAAACGCATCGCGTCGGCCAAGACGGACGACGAGTTGCAACGCATTCGCGCTGAAATGGCGGATCGTTACGGCAGGCTGACGGAATCGGTCGAGAACCTGTTCCTCTATGCGCAAGTCCGGCGCGATGCCGAACAGCTTGCCGTACTCTCAATTGACCGCACCGGCGAAACGCTGGCGATCAAATTCAGCGAGAAATCCAAAACCGATCCGCAACGGTTGCTCGCCTTCATCGCGGATAAATCTAACGCGGCAAACTTTTCGCCCAACGGCATCTTGCGCGTTAAGCTGATGGCGGGAACCGAAAACGATCTGGCGGCGCGTGTGTTCAATGCGTTGCGGAAGTTTTTGCAGGCGATGCGCTAGCTCGTGTCCGTAGCCCGACCGTTAGCGAGGGCTACCTTGAGGATGCGCTTGATGATGCCGAAAGGGCGCAACGCCGAGGTAACCCTCGCTAACGGTCGGGCTACTGACACGGCGCGATTCGTTTGCTACGATCATGGCGCATCACAACAATTAGGTAGTATCCGTTATGCCGAAACACAATCCACACCTTGACGAAGAAACGCTCGTCGAAGAAGAAAAACAAGCTCTAAAACCGCCGCTCTATAAAGTGCTGATGCACAACGACGATTTCACGACGATGGATTTCGTGGTATTCGTTTTGATCGAAATCTTTCACAAATCTGACGCGGCAGCCGAGCAAATCATGTACGCCGTCCATCGCAAAGGCCTCGGCGTCGCAGGCGTATTCACCCGCGAAATCGCCGAAGCCAAAATCAATCAGGTACACAATCTCGCGCGCGCACACGAATTCCCGCTGCTTTGCACAATGGAAGAAGAATAAACAGACTGTAAACAATGAACACAGAAGCAATCCGCACTACCCTCAATCTGGCTGCCAACGAAGCTATCACCCGCCGTCACGAATTCCTCACGCTCGAACACATGCTGTGGGCCTTGCTCGACGATGAACGCGCGGCTGACATCATCCTGAATTGCGCCGCGAACTCTGACGATATTCGTTTGGGGCTGGAACTGTTTTTTGTCGAAACGATGCAGCCCTTGCCGCACGGTGTTGAGCGCATTCCCGAAGAGTCAGCCGCGTTCGAGCGCGTATTGCATCGCGCCGTCATACAAGCGCAATCATCGGGGCAGGAAAAGCTCGATGGCGGCAACCTGCTCGCGGCGATGTATTCCGAACCGCACTCGCACGCGCGTTACCTGCTCGAAAAAGAAGGCGTCACGCGCCTCGACCTGTTGAACTACATCTCGCACGGCATCTCGAAACTTGACGGGGCTGCGCTGGACTCGCGCGATAGCGAACTCGACGGCGACCTCAATGACGAGATTGAAGACGCCGAACGCGCGCCGCAACGCGACGTGCTGAAAGCCTTCACGGCCAACCTCAGCGAACGCGCCGCCGAAGGCAAAATTGATCCGCTGATCGGACGCCTAGTCGAACTCGAACGCACGATTCAGGTGCTGTGCCGACGCCGCAAAAACAATCCGCTTTACGTAGGCGAGCCTGGTGTAGGCAAAACCGCCATCGCCGAAGGCCTCGCGCTCGCCATCCACAACAAAACCGTACCCGACGCGATTGACGGCTTCGAGGTTTTTTCGCTCGACATGGGGGCGCTGCTCGCGGGTACGCGTTATCGCGGCGATTTCGAGAATCGTCTCAAAGCTGTCATCAACGAATTGCGCCAACGCGACAAAGCGATTCTGTTCATTGACGAAATTCACACCATCGTCGGTGCGGGCGCGACCAGCGGCGGCACGATGGACGCCTCGAATATTCTCAAACCCGCGCTCGCCAGCGGCGAATTGCGCTGCATCGGTTCGACGACTTATAGCGAGTACAAGGCTTCGTTCGAGCGCGACCGCGCACTGGCGCGACGCTTTCAGGTCATCGAAATTTCGCAACCGACGGTGAGCGATACGATTCAAATCCTGCACGGATTGAAATCGCTTTACGAAGCGACGCACGGCGTGCGTTACACCGACGAAGCGATCAAGGCTTCGGCGGAACTCGCGGCGAAATACATCAACGACCGTTACTTGCCCGACAAGGCCATTGATGTGATTGACGAAGTCGGCTCGGCGATGCGGCTCAAACCGTCGAGTGAACGCCGCGAATTCATCACCGAACAAGATGTCGAACTCGTCGTCGCGCGCATGGCGAAGATTCCGCCCAAGACGGTCTCGACCGACGACAAGAGCAAGTTGCAAAGCCTCGAAGGCGAACTCAAGACCGTGATTTATGGGCAAGACCACGCCATTGCCAAACTCACGAACGCGATCAAACTTTCGCGCGCCGGTCTGGGGCATCCCGATAAACCTGTTGGTTCCTTCCTTTTCTCAGGCCCCACTGGCGTAGGCAAAACCGAACTCGCTAAACAACTTGCCAAAGCGATGGGTGTCGAATTCATTCGGTTTGATATGAGCGAATATCAGGAATCGCACACCGTCTCGCGGCTGGTCGGCGCGCCGCCGGGTTATGTGGGCTTCGATCAAGGCGGCCTGTTAACGGATGCCGTGCGCAAAACGCCTTACGCCGTGCTGGTGATGGACGAAATCGAAAAGGCTCATCCGGCGCTTTTTGATTTGTTATTGCAGGTGATGGATCACGCTACGTTGACTGACAACAACGGCAAGAAAGCCGACTTCCGCAACGTGATTCTCATCATGACCACCAACGCCGGAGCGCGTGAATTGAGCGGCACCAAAGTAGGCTTCAACCAATCTGAATCGGGCGGCATTGGCGGCAGCGGCAGCAAAGGCCAGGGCGCAATCGAACGCACCTTCGCCCCCGAATTCCGCAACCGCCTCGATGCATGGATCGCCTTCGAGCCGTTGA
>JANNUY010000735.1:0-1695 GCA_031414155.1 Acidobacteriota bacterium | reverse complement strand
TGATTGAAACGCGAAATTTCAAGCCATAGCTTGCCGCTCGCCGCGTCCCAATAAAGCGGCATGTATCCATCTATTTTTTGCAGTCCAGCGGTTTTGCCTGAAATGGATTTGTCTTCGTTTTTCTGGGGATTAGATTGGCCGCACAGCGGCGCGACGCACAGCAACAGGATGAACAGAATTTGTTTCATAAGGTTTCCTCGGTTTTGAGTTTGAGGTTCGATAAGTCCGTACGTGATAATCCGAGCATGGACGAAAAGTTGCAAACCATCCTGACGGAACTGAAAACCAAACTGGCGGCGGAATACGGCAGCCGGTTGGTCAATGTCATTTTGTTTGGTTCGCAAGCGCGCGGCGACGCTACGGCTGAGTCAGACATTGACGTGATGATCGTGTTGAAAGAAACAGTCAATCCGTTTGCCGAAATTGATCGAACGGGTCGCCTCGCCTCTGAGCTTTCACTCAAATACGACACATCAATTTCGCGCACATTCATGTCAGAGCAAGATTACCGACACGAACAAAATTCCTTCATTTTCAATGTTCAGCGGGAGGGAGTGCTGGTATGATGATTGAGCAACAGGAAACTCTGGAAAAAGCGCAAGACTGTCTGGGCGGCGCGAAAGTGTTGGCAGAAAGCGGCTATTACGATCGGGCTGCGGGGCGCGCATATTACGCAATGTTTCATGTGGCGCGAATGTTTCTGCTCGAATGCGGCATGGATTTTTCTAAACATAGTTCGATCCTCTCGGCCTTCGGTCAGCACTTTGTCAAAACCGGAATTCTCCCGGCACATTTTCACCGCTACTTGATTGACGCACAGGATAAACGGTTGACGGGCGATTACCGGACTTCCATCCACGTTCCTGCTGAAGAAGTCGCCATTCTTATTCAACAGGCTGAAGAATTCGTTGCATTGGCAGAAGCGCACTTTGTCAAAACGCCGCCTCTAGAATGAGCCAGAATGAGAAAGCGACAACCAATCCTCTAACTTGCCAGACGCAGCCGCACGCGCTACAAACCAAGTGCGGCACAACACCACTAAACCAGGAGCATGTCCCCATGATTATCGGCTTACCCAAAGAGATTAAAGACAATGAATCGCGCGTCGGCCTCACGCCTTCGGGCGTCAAGACGCTGACAGATTTCGGCCACACCGTGCTGGTCGAAAACACTGCGGGCGAAGGTTC
The DNA here is from genome assembly GCA_031414155.1 of Acidobacteriota bacterium. Taxonomy (GTDB): domain Bacteria; phylum Acidobacteriota; class Blastocatellia; order RBC074; family RBC074; genus JACPYM01. The sequence goes on along the minus strand of JANNUY010000735.1, from coordinate 508 downwards.
AGGCATCACCAATGACGAATACATAACCGCAGGCGCAAAGATCATCAGCACCGCCGACGAAGTCTGGGAACGCGGCGAGATGATCGTCAAAGTCAAAGAACCCGTCGGGCCTGAATACGCCAGGATGCGCGCGGGACAGTTGCTTTTTACCTATTTGCATCTCGCTCCTGACCAACACCTCACGCAAGTCATGCTCGAACGCAAAGTGACCGGCATCGCTTATGAAACCATCACCAATAACGAAGGTCACTTGCCGCTGCTCACGCCGATGTCGGAAGTCGCCGGACGCATGGCCGTGCAAGTCGGCGCGCATTATTTGCAAAAGCCCGAAGGCGGACGCGGCGTGCTGATGGGCGGCGTACCCGGCGTGTTGCCCGCCAAAGTCGTCATCATCGGCGGCGGCGTCGTCGGCGTGAATTCGATCAAGATGGCTGTCGGTCTCGGCTCAAACGTCACCGTACTCGACCGCAACCTCGAACGCTTGCGTTATCTGGATGACATTTTCGGC
>JANNUY010000734.1:0-2757 GCA_031414155.1 Acidobacteriota bacterium | reverse complement strand
GTTAGTTGCGTCGGGCATTGATTTCGTCCGCATCGAACCGAAGGTGGAAGAATAGCCGCAGCGTAGAGACGCAAAATTTTGCGTCTCTACGCTTCTCTTTCAATGATTCCAGATTCCCCATCACTCCCTTCCCCTGAAATCGCCTACATCCTCAAAAGCTATCCCCGCACGTCTGAAACCTTCATCGCCAACGAAATCTATTTGCTTGAGCAGCGCGGCTTGCGGTTGCGGTTGTTCTCGATGCTCACGCTCACCGACCCGCAGCGCCACGCTGTCGTCGAAGCCACGCGCGCGCCGCTGCATTACCTGCCGCAATTCAGTTCGATGAGCGAAGCGCCCTCGTTCCTGGCGTGGCTGCGAACCAATGCCGCCACGTGGCAAACAAGCCATCAGCAATTATTTAAAGCGCGTCCGCTGACTTATGCCGCTACGTTGCTGATGGCTGTGCAATTGGCAGCCAAACATCGTGAAGGCCGTCAACTGGCAACGAGTTTTTTCAAAGAGTTCCTGCAAGCTGGAATCATTGCGCGACAGGTTTTATCGCTTGGCACGATCAAACATTTGCACGCGCATTTCTGCCATTCGGCAACGACCGTAGCGATGTTCGCCAGCCGTTTGAGCGGCGTGCCGTTCAGCTTCACGGCGCACGCCAAAGATATTTACGTCGCCGCGTTGAACCCTGGCGACTTGTTGCCGATGAAGTTGCGTCGCGCCGAATTTGCCGTGACTTGTACGCAAGCCAACCACGCGCATCTGTCAGCGTTGGGCGTAACGACGACGCCAATTCATACGATCTATCACGGGTTGAATACGCAAGCGTTCACACCGCACGCGCAAGCTGTCGAACCTGATCCGCCCGTCATTCTCACCGTAGGCCGCGTCGTCGAGAAAAAAGGCTTCCCCGTTTTGCTGCAAGCCTGTCGTTTGCTAAAAGAGCGAGGCATTCGCTTTGAGCTTTTGTTCATCAGCGGCGCGGGTGTAGGCGAACCCGCCCTAGTAAAGCTGATTGACGACCTCGACTTGTCAGACGTAATCCGTTTGCGTCCCGCCGTCACGCAGGAAGTATTGAAAGAGATTTATCAGCAAGTGACGTTCTTCGCGCTGGCCTGCCAGATCGCAGAAAACGGCGACCGCGACGGCATCCCCAACGTACTGGTTGAAGCAATGGCAGCGGGCTTGCCCGTAGTTTCGACCACCGTGTCGGGCATTCCCGAATTGATCGAACACGGCGTCAGCGGCTGGCTCGTCGCACCTAAAGATGCCGTGGCATTGGCCGATGCGTTGGAAAAGCTAATAGCTGCGCCTGCGTTGTGCGAACGATTAGGAAAGGCCGCGCGCGAAAAAGTTATTCGCCGTTTCGACGCTGAAGCGAATGTGGACGTGTTGCATCAACTGTTGCTGAAACACCTTCGTAGCTGAATTTTCTCTGTTGTCTGTCTATGAAAAAACGCATTTTGTTTTATTGCCAATCGCTGCTCGGCATCGGACATTTCATCCGAAGCCGCGAGTTGCTGTTGGCCTTGCGCGACTTTGAGGTTTGCTTTCTTTACGGCGGCGAACCTGTTCCCGGCTTTGACTGGCCTGCTTGGATTGAAGTCGTTTATCTGCCTGCGCTGCGTTCCGACGCAGCGTTTGAAAACCTTTACGTCGTTGATGGCAACGCGACACTCGAAGAAGTGAAAGCCCAACGCAAGGCGTTGTTGATCGCTACGTTTGATCGTTTTGCACCTGACGCACTGTTGATTGAGTTGTTCCCTTTTGGGCGCGGCAAATTCAAGTTCGAACTGTTGCCGTTGCTCGCCCACGCGCGCGCCACCAATCCGCACATCAAAATTGCCTGTAGCCTGCGCGACATTTTGGTTAGCCGCACCAATCAGAGCCGTTATCAAGCCGATGTCGTCAAGACGATGAATCAATACTTCGACTTATTGTTGGTGCATTCAGACCCGCGCGTGCAACGACTGGAAGAATCTTTTGGCAGCGTTGGCGAACTGGCTTGCCCTGTGACATATACCGGTTACGTCGCGCAGCCTTCGCCTGAGCCGACGGCAAACCGCGACGACGCGCCGCTCATCCTCGTCAGCATCGGCGGCGGTCGCGTAGGCCACGAACTCATCGAATGCGCGCTCGCCGCGTCGTTATTGATTGAAACACCGCATCGCATGCAAATTTTCGCTGGCCCGCACATTCCCTCTGAGGTGTTTGAACGATTGCAAGCGCAAGCCGCGCCGCTCTCGCACGTAACGCTGTCAGGGCATACGACAGAATTCACCGCGTGGCTGCGGCGTGCGACGCTTTCGATCAGCATGGCGGGTTACAACACCTGCATGGATATTTTAGTGGCTCGTGCGAACGCGCTGGTTTATCCCTTTCACGAACACGACAACGACGAACAAACACGGCGCGCGCATAAGCTGGCACAACACGGATTTGTCAGCGTCATCGAACCAGCACAATTGCAGGCCAAACCTTTGGCGGCTGAAATCATCCGTTGCCTGAATGCGCCCTTAACCGCATCGGCAACGGCGTTAGATTTGGATGGAGCAAAGCATACGGCCAAGTTGCTAACCGGATTATTGATTAACTGATGTTACGCGATGCAATTGAGACAATTCTGTTTGACAGGTTTTATGCGCCGGAGGCGCGATGGATGGTAGCCGGTGGTGAAACCACCGGAAATGAGGCGAAAAGTTATCGCACCCCGGATGGGGTGCCGGACAATCAATGAATCGCAAAAGCCATTCTTGTCCCGCGCTC
>JANNUY010000733.1:0-5413 GCA_031414155.1 Acidobacteriota bacterium | reverse complement strand
CGGCAATTTGTATATCGCCGACAGCGTGAATAACCGCATCCGTAAAGTTGATGCCACGACGCGCGTCATCACGACCATTGCAGGCGGCGCGGCTGGATTCGCCGGAGATGGCGGCCCGGCGGCAGATGCGTTGTTGCGCAGCCCGCAAGGGATGACCTTCGATCAGGAAGGCAATCTGTATTTTGCCGACAACGGCAACTTTCGCATTCGCAAGATTGCCATGGGGACGAACGTGATCACGACGGTCGCAGGCACCGGCACGACCGGCACGACGGGCGATGGCGGCCCGGCGACGAGTGCGACCATCGGTTCGGTTTTCGCCGTCGAGAGCGACCGCAACGGTAGTCTCTATCTGTCGGACACGACTAACAATCGCATTCGTCGAGTCGCGGCTGACGGCGTGATTAGCCTGATTGCCGGAGGTGGCGTCACTGGCCTCACGCCGGATGGCAGCGCAGCCATCGGCGCTTCTTTTTCGTTGGTGCGCGGGCTGGGCTTCGATCCGCAAGGCGTGTTGCATATTGCCGAAACCAACAACTTCCGCATTCGCAAACTCGTCAACGGCTTGTCTGGTGACACGACGCCGCCGGTGATTGCGATTATCGAACCGACGACGGCTTCGACTTACACCGCGCCGAACGGCTTTCTTGATTTGCGCGGTACGGCGAGCGATAACGGCAATGTCGTCGCCATTCGTTGGAGCAATGATCGCGGCGGCAGCGGCGCGGTGATTGGTACGACGTTGTGGGGCGTGAACGGCATCGGCTTACAACCCGGTCTAAATAACCTGACTGTCACGGCTTGGGACGTGAGCGGCAATGCAAGCAGCACGCAACTGGCTGTGACCTATTCTGCCAATCAGGTCGTCACGACGCTCGCCGGGACGGGCGTGATTGCAAACACTGGCGATGGCGAACCGGGAACGTTAGCGACGCTCAATCAACCGCGTGGCGTCGCCATAGACAGCAAGGGCAATGTAATCGTGGCCGATACGCAAAATCGTCGCGTGCGTCGCATCTCACCGAGCGGCGTCATCACGGCGTTTGCGGGTACTGGTGAACTTGGTTCCAGCGGCGATGGCGGCCCGGCGACAGCGGCAACGCTGAACTTTCCGAACGTAGTGGTCATAGACAAAGACGACAACGTTTATATCAGCGATCAACTCACCAGCCGCATTCGCAAGGTTACGACCGATGGCAAGATCAGCACGGTGGCGGGTACGGGTGAAGGCGACATTACCGGTTTTGCCGGAGCTTTCGGCGGTGATAACGGGCCCGCAACGCAAGCGCGGCTCAACCAGCAAGTCGGATTAGCCGTAGACCGTAACGGCAACCTCTTTGTGGCTGATCGCGCGAATTTCCGCATTCGCCGTATTGACGGCAGCACGGGCGTCATCACGACCGTCGCGGGCAATGGGTTCGCAGGTTTCACCGGCGACAACGGCCCAGCTTCGTCAGCTACTTTAAATGCGCCTTCCGGCATTGCCGTAGATGCGGCAGGGAACTTGTATATTTCAGACACCAGCAATCAACGCATACGCCGCGTCAGTGTCGCTGACGGACGCATCACGACGATTGCGGGCACTGGAACCGCTGGTTTCAGCGGCGACGGCGGTCAAGCCACCGGCGCGGCTGTCAATCTGGCCTATCCGGGCACGTTGAGTATTGACGCGGCGGGCGATTTGTTTTTCGTAGATCGTGGCAACCATCGCATTCGCAAAATCACACTCAGCAGCGGCGTCATCACGACGGTGGCAGGCACGGGCGTAGCCGGATTCAACGGCGACGGAACCGATCCGACCGGCACTTTCCTGAACGCACCCAGCAGCGTCGCCTTTGACGCGGCGGGCAATCTCATCATCGCGGATAGCGGCAACAACCGCATTCGTCGCGTACGTCCCGCAGGGGCGATACGCACGCTGGCGACCGTTTCTGCCGCCAGTTATCTGACGGCTAACGGATTGGCGGCTGAAGCGATTGGCGCGGCCTTCGGGGTGAATCTGGCGACGGCACCGGCACCGGCTTCGACGCTGCCGTTGCCGTTTGCGTTAGAGGGGACGACGGTACGAGTACGCGACAGCCTGAGCGTCGAGAGGCTCGCGCCGCTATTTTACGTTTCGTCAGGCCAAGTCAATTATCTAATACCGAACGGCACGGCGAACGGGCTGGCTACGATCACGATCACCAGCGGCGCAGGCGAAGTCTCGACCGGCACCGTCGCGATCTCAACCGTAGCTCCGGGGCTTTTCTCTTATAACGGAACCGGCGAAGGCGTCGCGGCGGCAAGCATCCTGCGTGTCAAAGCCAACGGCGCGCAATCGTATGAAGACCTCGCGCGTTTCGATGCGGCGGCGAATCGTTGGGTCGCGACGCCGATTGACCTTGGCCCCGAAGGCGATCAGGTCTTTCTGGTCTTGTTCGGCACGGGCTTGCGCAATCGCTCGGCACTCCCAGCCGTGACGGCTACGGTGGGCACGGGCAACGCCGAAGTCCTTTACGCCGGCCCGCAAGGCGGCGTCGGACTCGACCAAGTCAATCTGCGACTCGCGCGTACACTGATCGGAGCCGGTGACGTTGAAGTAAAACTCAACGTTGATGGACGTGCGTCGAATGGCGTTCGTGTGACGATTCGATAATGAAAGGCCGTGCCGGAGCGCGAGCTTAAAGCGAGCTATCTGCAAGAAGGGCTTTCGCCACAAAAACGCACAGTAGACACAAAAAGAAACTCCATTGAGGGAAATCGTTTTTGTGGCCTTTGTGCTTCTTTGTGGCGAAAGCCCTTCTTGCAGATAGCTTGCCTTAAAGCCCCTGTTCCGCTTTCTGGTGTCTAGCCTCCGACTTTTGTATTCTGCGTCCGCTTTTTCCTTCACATACTTACGACTTCAATTCGGGAGCAACTGCAATGCACCGTCGCCATTTAACCAGCAAGCTGTTGATCTTATTTTTGGCAATTCTGGCTTGTTGTGTTTTTTCGTCACTCGACCCGCCGCAAGCGCAGCAAGAAGCCTTTGTTTACAAAGGCCAGCCGCTCACCGCCGAACACCGCAACTATTGGGCGTTTCGCGCGCCGGTGCGCTCCGCTATTCCTTCCGTCAAACAAACTGACCAACAAACTAAATGGATCAAAAATCCGATAGACGCTTTCATTCTCGCCGCGCTTGAAACCAATGGACTCAAGCCTGCGCCGCCCGCCGACAAGCGCACATTGATTCGTCGTGTGACGTTTGATCTGACGGGCTTGCCGCCTACACCGGAGGAGGTTGAAGCGTTTGTGAATGACAAGGCTGAGGATGCTTACGCCAAAGTCGTGCGTCGTTTGCTGGCAAGTGCGCGTTACGGCGAACGCTGGGCGCAGCACTGGCTTGATGTAGCGCGGTTCGGCGAGACGAATGGTTATGAACTCGATGCCGACCGCGATCAATCGTGGCGCTATCGTGATTACGTGATTCGTTCGCTCAATGAAGACAAGCCTTACGACCGCTTTCTGATGGAACAAATCGCAGGTGACGAACTCGACCCGAACAACTTCGACTTGCGCGTCGCCACTTATTTTGTGCGCGCCGGGCCGCAGCATGTCGTCGCGGGCAATCAGGATGAAGCCGTCAATCGGCAGGAATGGCTGACCGAAGCCATGTTCGGCATCGGCAACGCCGTGATGGGCTTAACCGTAGGTTGCGCACGATGTCACGACCACAAGTTCGATCCGATTTCGCAGGCCGATTACTATCGAATGCAATCGTTTTTCGCCGCAACCGACAATCACGATTTCAAACAGCCTTCGTCGGATGAACAGACGCAATATCTTGCGGCGCTGATGGCGCACAAAGCCAAACTCAAGCCCATCCTTGACCAACTCAAAGAGATCGAAAAGCCTTACAAAACCCAAATCGAAAACGTTAAGCGCGCCAAACTCGAACCGCGTTACGCTGCTGCTCTAGCCAAGCCCAAAGAGCAACGTTCCAAACAGGAAGCCGAAGATGCTGAACTCGGCGAAAACAAGTTGGAGGTGAAATACGAAGAGTTGCTGGCGGTTTTGCCGCCGGATGTGAAAACGCGTCGCGCAAAGTTGCGGCAACAGATGCACGCGCTGGAATTGCAAGCGCCCGAACCCTTGCTGACGGCGTTGGGCGTGACTGACCGCAAGAGTCCGACACCCGCGATGCACTTGCTAAAAAGCGGCGATCCGCATCGTCCTGCGCAAGTGGTTACGCCGCGTTTTCCCGCTGTGCTGTTGCCTGCTGATGCGCCCGCGTTGATGTGGTTTACGCCGGTCAAGACGCGGTTGAAAAGCGATGAGTTTGTTTCTACTGGCAGGCGCACGGCGCTGGCGCGTTGGCTTACGCGTAAAGATCACCCGTTGACAGCGCGCGTGATGATGAACCGGCTTTGGCATTACCACTTCGGGCGCGGCCTAGTGGCTACGCCCAACGATTTCGGTAAAAACGGCGCGCGGCCTTCGCATCCTGAATTGCTCGATTGGCTGGCGACCGAATTCGTAGCGCCCAGTAACGGCAGGCCTGGATGGAGCCTCAAGCAAATGCACGAACTGATGGTGCTGTCGAACACTTATCAACAATCGTCAGGCTGGGTGCGCGAGCGCCCTCGCTCGCTTTCTCTCGACCCCGAAAATAAATTGCTCTCGCGCATGAATCGCCAACGCCTTGATGCCGAAACGATTCGTGACAACGTATTAGCCGTGACGGGCGCGTTGACCGAACAGCTTTACGGCGCATCCGTTCGCGTGCCACTTGAGCCAGCGGTTTACGACAACATCTTCACGGAACACGAACCCGATAACCTGTGGCCGGTGACGCCCGATGCGCGGCAACATACACGGCGGACTTTGTATTTGCTGCATAAACGTAACGTGCGCTTGCCGCTGCTCGTAGCCTATGACGCGCCTGATTTGATGAGTTCGTGCGGCGCGCGTTCCGCCAGCGTTCACGCGCTGCAATCACTGACGCTGATGAACAGCGAGTTTATGTGGCAACAGGCGCAGGCTTTGTCACAGCGGCTTGTGCGCGAAGCGAAAACCGATGCACAACGCATCGCACGCCTTTATGAACTGGCGCTTGCACGCCCAGCGACGCCGCAGGAAAGGCAACTGACGCGCGCATTCTTGCGCGAACAGCAACGGCTGGGACGTACGCCGTCTCAGGCGTGGGCGGATTTATGTTTGGCTACGATGAACCTGAATGAGTTTATTTATCTTGATTAAAAATTTGTAGCACGGGTTATCAACTGATGTTACGCGATGTAATTGAGACAATTCCGTTTGACAGGTTTTATGCGCCGGAGGCGCGATGGATGGTAGCCGGTGGTGAAACCACCGGAAATGAGGCGAAAAGTTATCGCACCCCGGATGGGGTGCCGGACAATCAATGAATCGCAAAAGCCATTCTTGTCCCGCGCTC
>JANNUY010000732.1:0-6859 GCA_031414155.1 Acidobacteriota bacterium | reverse complement strand
GAAAATCTGGCTGCACATCGGCCAGCCCCAGCCGGTAACGCGGGTCAGAGAAGGTCTCGACCACGCTGCGCAACTTGGCCGGATTGATGTCGCGCTCATCGTTGCGTCCGGCGGCAAAATCCACTACGTCAATCACGCCGGTGAGCGTGGGGTTGTGTTTGACGACGGCGCGAGTGGCTTTGGTCAGGTGTTCGCCGATGTCGCGCGGCTTTTCGTCGGGCGGCCAGTCAAACGTTTCGCGTCCGCTGATGACGCCCCAGCGCGCTTCGGGCGGCAGATAAAACCGCAGCAGCGAATGATCGCTTTCGGCGATTTCCAGCGCCGTTGCGCGCTCGCCGTATTCTTCGGTCAGCCGCGCAATTTCGTCGTCGAATACATCCGACAACCGCTTGAGAAAGAGCAGCGGCAACAAATAGTCTTTGAACTTTGGCGCATCCTTTTCGCCGCGAATCGAACAGGCCGCGTCCCACAACATCTGCTCCATCGGCTTGGTCGTAGGCGCGGCGGCCATCGCGCGTTTGCGTTTGGCGGTAGCCGGCAGTGCGGTTTTTGTGTTGCCGGATTCGTCAATTCCGGCTTCGTGTGCGAGGGCGAGAATGGCTTCGACGGCGGCGCGTTGCGGTTGCGTGTCGCCGCCTTCCCAACGGTTGACCGTGGCGAACGAAACCCCCAAACGATCTGCAAGTTGTTCTTGTGTAAGGGTTAAGTTCGTACGGATGGCGCGCAACAGCGTAGGAAGAGATGCGATATTTGTCATATTTGCAATATATATTATATCGCAAAACCAATCAAGCACCGGCAAGGAATTTGGCCTATTGCTCTGTTTTCACGACAAGAATTTCGCACCGTTGCCCGTCGCCTTTTGCCACGAAGCGAACCACGCGTGCGGAATAATCTGATTATCAATGACGCCCGCTTCGTGCGTGCCAACCGCCGTTTCGTGAATCGCCGCGAAGGCTTCGCTTTTATACGTCTTAGCTTTCTTCATCGTAAGTCACCTCTTGCCAGGTTTCGTTTGCGAGCAGTGTAGTCTTTTCAAACTCGGCGCTGAGTTGGTTGAGCCGTTCGAGAAAAGCCGCCCATCGCAGAGTAGTTAGAATGCTTACGTTGACTTAGCTGCCTGCGTTCTTTACCTTGTCGCTCGGTGCCCCAGCAGTTTCCGTGATGATTGCAACGCGACAGCCGTGTTGCAGTGACATCTACCAGATTCGACATAAACAATTTATTCAAGCATCTCCCAAAGAGATAAAAGGTGCGGCGTATGCAAGCAATGACTTCGCTGTTGCAACAGCGTTACGAAATTGTGCGACCGATTGCACAAGGCGGAATGGGCGCGGTTTATGAGGGGCGCGACTGGCGGCTGGGCGGCAGCCCTGTCGCGCTGAAACTTTGCGTATTCAACACCGAACAGATGCGCGACATTTTCGAGCGCGAAGCCAATCTGCTGGCGCGCCTGTCGCATCCGCATTTGCCCAAAGTGCGCGACCTTTTCAACGAAGGCGCGGGGCAATACATCGTGATGGAATATGTGCCCGGCCACGATCTCGAAAAGACGTTACAGGATTTCGGACAGGCGCTCGACCATCGCACCGTCTTGCAATGGGCCGATCAATTGCTTGACGCCCTGATTTATTTGCATAGCACAGAGCCGCCCGTCGTCCATCGCGACATCAAACCCGCCAACGTAAAACTTACGCCGCAAGGCCACGTGATGCTGCTTGATTTTGGGCTGGCGAAAGGCCACACCAGCAACCTGAGTTTATATGGTTACACGTCGGCATATGCACCCGTCGAACAGATTCGCAACAGCGGAACCGATCCGCGCTCTGACATTTATTCTTTGGGCGCGACGCTTTATCGGCTGATGACCGGACAGTTACCCGAAAACGCATTAGCACGCTTAGAGTCCATGGCGACCACGCAACGCGACCCGCAACGTTTGGCGAGCGAACTCGTCCCGACCATACCGCTGATGGTCGCACAGGCCATACATCGCGCACTGGCGCTCAACCGCGACGCGCGCTTTCAAAGTGCGTATGAAATGCGCGAATCGCTACAACTCGCGTTGAAAATGGCCCCGTCGCCACAGACTTACGCGCCGACCTTTAACTTTGAGACCACGATTCCCGAAATCAACACGCCCAGCGGCGCGCACAACTCTGAACATCCATCGCAACGCCCACCATCGCAACGCCCACCCTCACAGCGTCCGCAGTCCTACTCTGATCGGCTACCAAATAAGAGGGGTGAACTGGATAGCGATGCGGCTACGTGGCAACGGCCTGAGACGCGACCGCTGACGCCGCCGGTCAGCCAAACCATTCCGCCGCCGCCTGTGTTTACGCAACCTGTGCAACCGCCCACTGCTTACGTGCAACCGCCCACGCCGCAAGCGCCTACCACGCCGATGCGCCCTGAACCATGGACTGCAACGGAAGCCCAGGCAGGCGCGCGCGCTGGCAATTGGTCGAACGCGATGCCCGGTCTGCGACCTGCCGCACCACAATCGCAACCACAGTCCGCGCCCCAAGTCATACGTCCTGCCAATGTGCCAACACCCAGGCCTTCAACCACCGTGACCGTGCCGCTGCCTGCTGCCAACCTGGCGAAAAGCCGCGTGCGCTGGCCTTACGCCGTAGCCTTCCTCGCCGTGTTAGTTTTCGGCGGCGCAGCGCTGGGCATGTTGTCGCAACAATTTCTCGGACGCAGCAGCGCTGAATTGCCTGACGCGACAGCGGCACGCGCCAAAGCCGAAAAAACTTTGCCCGCCGCTTTGCCTGCGCAATTCACCAATCGTTTCGGCACGCAATTCAAGCTCTTACCGGCGGGACGTTTCACGATGGGTGCGACGCAAGAAGCCGACGCGCAACCGCCGCACATCGTCACGCTAAAGCAACCGTTTTATCTGAGCGTTCACGAAATCACGCAACAGCAATGGCGCGCGCTGATGCAGCAAAATCCGAGCTTGCATAAAGGCGACACGCTGCCCGCCGAAAACGTCACATGGTTCGAAGTGCAAAAATACTTAGCACAAATCAACCTATTGAATGACGGCTATCGTTATCGCCTGCCCACCGAAGCCGAGTGGGAATATGCCGCGCGCGCAGGCCAGACCGGTGAATTATCGAGCGAACTGGAACGCTTCGCCTGGTTCAATGCGAACGCCAAAACCACGCAACTCATCGGTCAGAAAGAAGCCAACGCTTTCGGGCTGCACGACATGCTGGGCAATGTCGCCGAATGGTGCGCCGACGCTTATCACGAGAGTTACGCCGGAGCGCCCACCAACGGCGAAGCGTGGACCGCGGCCAACGGCTCGAAACTCTTCCGTGTCATTCGCGGCGAAAGCTGGTTCAGCGAAGCGGCAAAAGTTCATGTGGCCTATCGCAATTACGACGAACCCCAAAACCGCAGCGGCGTGCTGGGGGTTCGCTTGGTGGCAGAAAAGCTTGCTGAACCGGCTACGCCCTGAACATTTTCTATTTGCGATTTTAGATTTTTCATTTGTCATTTTCCGAAGGATGTCACGCAAGGCAATGACAAATCTAAAATCGCAAATGGAAAATGGAAAATTTCTGGTTCCCCTCTTCAAACTAATATCAACAATGAAATTTCGCATCCCTCTTGGTTCCCTGCTCATCGCCTTATGGCTTTGCGCTCTCGCGTTGCCGCAACAAAAGACCGGCTCGAAACCTGGCGCGGTGCTGACGGCCAAACCTAAAAGCAAAAAACCGGAAGCCAAACTCAATGCTGCCTATCGCGCACAACTCACGAACCTCGAACTCGTATGGATTGAACCCGGAAATTTCACGATGGGCGCTGAGAAAGGCGAGGCCGGAGAAGCTCCTGCGCATAAGGTGACGTTGAGCAAAGGTTTTTATCTGGGCAAATTTGAGGTAACGCAAAAGCAATGGCAACTCGTGATGGGTTACAACCCCAGCGAATTTCGCGGCGACAACCTGCCGGTCGAAAGCGTCTCGTGGGATCGCGTGCAAATCTTTCTGCAACGATTGAACACGCTCGACCGGCGCTATCGTTATCGCCTGCCCACCGAAGCCGAGTGGGAATGCGCCGCGCGCGCAGGCACCGAAACCGACGACCTCACCGCGCTTAACGACATGGCCTGGCACGCAGGCAACACCGACGATGAACGCACCCATCCCGTAGGCTCTAAAAAGCCCAACGCCTGGGGCTTATTCGACATGCACGGCAATGTATGGGAATGGACAGCGGATTGGCTGGACTGGCACGCTTACGAAAAACTCAACATCACTGATCCCAACATTGGCGCGCTCGACCCGCTTGGCCCCGACACGGGCGATCACAAAGTTTATCGCGGCGGTTCATGGGATCAGTTCCCGCGCGCATGTCGTTCGAGCCATCGTTACGGCGATCAAACCGATCACAATGATTCGGCGCTGGGCTTTCGTGTGGCGGCAGATAAACGATAACGTCACTTCGCCTGACCTGCGTTATTTGACGACGCTGTAAGGCTATTCGGCCTTTGATTGTCGCAACGCTTGAATGTTCGCCAATTCCTTTTGCCCTATATCATCCAACCGCTGCCGCCATGATTTTTCGTGAGGCTTCAGCGCATTCACAATCGCTTCGGCGACTCCCAGATTGCGGAACCATTTCTTATTGGCAGGCACGACAAACCACGGCGCGTGCGGCGTAGCGCAACGATTCAGCGCGTCTTCATAAGCCCGCGTATAAGCATTCCAATGCTCGCGCTCTTTCCAGTCGCCGACTGACAGCTTCCAGGCTTTGGTCGTGTCGTGTTCGCGTTCGACGAGGCGCTGTTCTTGTTCGGCTTTGCTGATGTGCAGATAAAACTTGAGGATGATCGTCGAGCTATCAGCCACTAACTTTTCAAACGCATTGATGTGATCGTAACGCGCCTGCCACACGGGCTTGGGCGCGAGTTCGTGTACGCGCACGACCAACACGTCTTCATAATGCGACCGGTTGAAAATCGTAATCTCGCCCTTGCCTGGCGTCTGTTGATGCACACGCCACAAAAAATCGTGCGCTCTTTCTTTTTCGGTCGGCACTTTGAACGAGGCTACGTTGCAACCGAGCGCATTGAGCGGCCCCATCACGGCCTTAATCGTACCGTCCTTGCCGCTTGTGTCACGCCCTTGCAGCACAATCAAAAGCGAATGCTGCCCCGCCGCATAAAGCAATTCTTGCAACTCAGTCAGTTGCTTGCTCAACGCTTTGAGCCGCTCTTCGCCCTCGTCTTTGGTGAGTCCGGCATCGTATTCAGGATCGAAGGCGCTTAATTTTATGGGCGCTTTGCCCGTGAGTTTTTGAAGGTAAGACATAGTGATTTAGTGGCTAGTAGTTAGTGGCTAGTAACCAGCGGCTGAAACTAGCCACTAGCCACTAACCACCAGCCACTTTTTTAGATCAAATGGCTCAACAAACCGTCGCGCAGCTTGGGTTCAAACCACGTAGATTTCGGCGGCATGATTTCGCCTGCGTCGGACACATTCATCAGGTCGTCGAGCGTCGTCGCGTAAAGCGAAAAGGCTACGGCGGCGTGGCCTGCGTTGACGAGTTTTTCAAGTTCGCCTGTGCCGCGAATGCCGCCGACGAATTGAATACGACGATCAGTGCGCGGGTCTTGAATGCCCAGCACAGGCGCGAGCAAATGGTCTTGCAACACGCTCACATCCAAACTATCAGAGGGTCGGTCGGCTGTTCGTTCTGGCGCACGCAACCGTTGCGTCACATCGCTGCGCAACTTCAAGCCATACCAGCGGCCTTCCAGATACATCGCAAACCGATGCGGTTGATCGGGCGCGGGCGCAGCGTTTTCTGTCACGTCGAAATCGCTTTGAATCAGCGTGAGGAAATCAGCGGGCGCGTGTCCATTCAAATCATTCACCGCGCGGTTGTATGCCAGAATTCGCAACTGATCTGCCGGAAAGAGCACGCCTTGAAAGAAGTTGTATTCCTCCGCGCCAGTGTGTTCGGCGTTCGCTGCCCGCAACGTTTCGCGCGCGCGGCTGGCGCTCTTGGCGCGATGATGCCCGTCTGCGATGTAAAAATTTGTCACGCTGCCAAAGGCTTCTGCAAAGGCTGCGTTGGCCGCAGGCGCGACGTGCCAGATCGTATGCCGCACGCCATCGGTTGCCGTGAAATCAAACAGCGGCGCGCTGGCCGTGTGTTCGTTGACGAGCGCGTTGATCACATCGGTTCCGCGATAGGCTAAAAACACCGGGCCGGTTTGCGCACGCAAACTCAAGATGTGGCGCGTGCGGTCGTCTTCTTTATATTGCGTCGTTCGTTCGTGTTTAAGAATCACATCGCTGTCATATTCATCCACCGAACAACACGCGACCAAACCAGTTTGAATTTGTTCGCCCATCTGCAAGCGATAAAGATAAAAGCTCGGCTCGTCTTCGATCACCAACGGAGCCTGTTGCATCAGTCGGTCGAAATTTGCCGCCGCCTTTGCGTATACCGCTTCGCTGTAAATATCCGTACCCGCAGGCAATTCGATTTCAGGACGCGATACGCGCAAAAAACTGAGCGCGTTGCCCTCGGCAAGTTGCGCTGCTTCGGTGGAATTCACTACGTCATAAGGCACGGCGGAAACTTCAACGGCGCGCTCTGGCAAAGGACGCAAGGCGCGAAAGGGTTTAACAATAGCCACGAAAAAAATGCTCCTTCAGAAAATGAATCAAGCTGGTTGAGTTAAAAATTGATGTTACGCGATGTAGTTGAGACAATTCCGCTTGACAGGTTTTATGCGCCGGAGGCGCTGCGGATGTTAGCCGGTGGTGAAACCACCGGAAATGCGGCGAAAAGTTATCGCACCCCGGATGGGGTGCGGGACTATCAATGAATC
>JANNUY010000731.1:0-14102 GCA_031414155.1 Acidobacteriota bacterium | reverse complement strand
GCCGGTGCGAGGCAACAAATTGATGGCGTGGCGCGTTCCGCTAACGATGGCGAACGTGCCGAACGCCGCGAATGAAAAGCCTGTCGGTTCGATGGTTCCGTGGGCGCAATCGCAATTGTTTAACGCGACGCGGCAAACGCTGGCGGCGATTTCGCAAGACATTGCGAATGGCTTGGCTGAAACCGTCGGCTTGCGTTGCGCGTGGGGTACGGAGTTAGAACCTGAGGCGCGCTGTTCGGTCGTCGTTGAATTGCCGCAAGGCACAGACGTTGAAACCATCGCGCGGGCAGTTGACCTTGAGAATGTAGAGGCTTGGTGTGACGAGAAATATGAACTGCACGTCGCCAACGGGCCGTGGTATTCGATCAAAGACGTAGATCAAGTGGTGCTTTCGATCACGAAAGTCGTTCACGTAAAGTTAGGCTTGCACGCTTCTGATAAACAGCGCGCGCAAGCTCAAAAAGCAGGGAGTTAAGAATCATGAAAAAAACGAGTGTTCTGTTATTCACCCTTTGCCTATTGGCGATAACTGTTTTCGCGCAAGACCGCGAAGTCCTCATCAAGAATGCGACGATTATGACCGCCGCGAAAGGCACGATTGAGGGCGGTTCGATTCTCATCCGCAACGGCAAGATCGTCGCCGTTGATAAAGCTGACAAAGTTACGGCTTCGGCGAGCGCGAAAGTGATTGACGGCACGGGCATGTTTGTCACGCCGGGTTTCGTTGATTCGCACTCGCACACCGCGCTCGACAGCGTGAACGAAGGTTCGTTGTCAGTCACGGCGATGGTCAGGATGCGTGACGTAGTGAATAACAACGACATCAACATCTATCGTCAACTCGCAGGCGGCATGACGACGATTCACCAATTGCACGGCAGCGCCAACGCCATCGGCGGACAAAACAACATCATCAAGTTGAAATGGGGCAAACCCATCGAAGAAATGTTTCTGGCCGACGCGCCGCGCACCGTTAAATTCGCGTTGGGCGAAAATCCGAAGCGTTCAAATTTCAGCGTGCCCGGTATGACGCGCCGCTTTCCCGCCACGCGCATGGGCGTCGAAGAAACGATCCGCGAAGCCTTCACGCAAGGCCGCGAATACATCGCCAAGTGGGACGCCTATGAAGCCGCCAAAGCCAAAGGCGAAAAGCCGCTAATGCCGCGCCGTGACCTTAAACTCGAAGCGATGGCTGACATCCTGAAAGGCAAGATTGATATTCACGCGCATTGCTATCGCGCCGACGAAATCATGATGCTGTTGCGCCTGACCGAAGAGTTCGGCATTCGCGTGCGTACGCTGCAACACACATTGGAAGGCTATAAAGTCTCGCCCGAAATCGCCAAGCACGGCGCGTCGGCTTCGATCTTGCCCGATTGGTGGGCTTACAAGATGGAAGCCTACGATGCGATTCCGTTCAACGCGGCGGTGATGACCGACAAGGGCATCGTGGTTTCGATTCACTCTGACAGCAACGAACACGCGCGTCGCTTTTATCAAGAAGCAAGCAAGATATTGAAATACGGCAACCTGACCGAAGAGCAATGCTTGCAACTTGTCACGCTCAATCCGGCCAAACAGATTCGCCTCGATAACCGCATCGGCAGCATCGAAGTCGGCAAAGACGGCGACTTGGTGCTTTTTAACGGACATCCGTTCAGCGTTTACGCACGGCCTGAAATGACCCTAATCGAAGGCGAAGTCTATTTCGACCGCAAGCTTGATGTTGAACGCCGCGCCTTGCTGTCGAAAGAAAAGAAAGACCTGATCGAAAAAGAAAAGAAGGCAAATGTGCCTACGCAACCGGTGCAAGGCGCGCCGACGTTCATTCCGACGTTGAGCGAAGAAGAGATGGATGACCACTTGCACCACGGCAAAAAGAAGCGGCCTTAACCAGTCGTTTAACAGGAGAAGTACGTGATCGAAAACAATCTGGAAATGCGACTGACCCAAGTCGAAGCCGAACTCGCCGAGTTAAAAACGATGTATCGGCTCTCGCTGAACTCGCTGGAAACTTCGACCAAAGTCGTAGACCTGTTGCTGCAAAAAACGAACGCGACCGACGAAGCAATCGCTGAGTTGAAAGCGCAAAAGGCTCAGGCAAGCGCACCTTTCGCGCCCGTCGAGAGCAGCATTCCCATCACAAACGACGCGCAACTCGAACAGCGCCGCCAGCAAATGGAAGGCCTCATCGAACAGCGCCGCCAACAGGCCGAAGCACAAATCGAACAGCGCCGCCAACAATCAGAAGCGCAACTCGAACAACGACGCCAACAGATGGAAGCGCAGTTCGAGCGGCAACGGCACGAACTTGAACGATTGGCGAATCGCGCAAAGGCGTAAAGTCACAGTAAGGAAAATCAACTCATGAAAATTCGTTTCCTGTTTCTCTCATTGGTGTTCGCGCTCGTTGGTTTTAACGCGCAAGCGCAAACCCGCGCCGTCATTACGAATAGCAACACGATTGCCATCACCAATGCGCGCATCGTCACCGTCTCAGGCGCGACGATGGAACGCGGCACGATTGTCATTCGTGACGGCAAGATCGTGAGTCTGGGCACGGCGGCTCCGGTTCCCACGGGAGCCAAGATCATCCCCGGCACAGGGCTGACGGTTTATCCAGGCATGATTGACACTTACACCACGCTCGGCCTGACCGAAGTGGACGCCGTCAACGCCACCGTAGACACGACGGAAATCGGCGAGTACAACGCGAACATGAAAGCGTTGACCGCCGTTCAACCCAACAGCGAACTGATTCCCGTCGCGCGCAGCAACGGCGTGACAACCGCGCTCACTTGCCCGCAAGGCGGCGTGATTTCAGGCCAGTGCGCGTTCATCAATCTGGACGGCTGGACGCAGGAACAAATGAAACTCGTCGCACCGGGCGCGCTACATCTGGTTTATCCGCGCATCGGTTTCGGCGGACGCGGCGGCGGCAGTGGCTTTGGTGGGGGCGGCGTGCGCGGCGTGACAGATGCGCAAAAGCAGGCACGCGACAAGAAAGTCGAAGAACTCAAAGCCAAACTCGAAGCCGCGCAGGAATACTTGAAAGCCAAAGAAGCGGCGGCCAAAGATAAAACGATTCCCGCGCGTCCGATTGATCTCGGACTTGAAGCGTTGATTCCCTTTCTCAAAGGCGAAGCGCCGGTGTTGATTGCCGCCAGCAATAAAGTCGAAATTGAAGGCGCACTGGCACTAGCCGATCAATTCAAATTCAAATTGGTTTTGTATGGCGCAGAAGACGCGCTGAAAGTCTCTGACAAGCTTAAAGCGAAAAACGTACCCATCGTGCTGCCCGCCGTGTTGGACTTGCCCGACAAAGAAGATTCGCCTTACGACGAGACCTTCGCCCGCGCGGCAGCGTTTCACCAAGCCGGTTTGAGATTCTGTTTCTCTTCGTCAGACAGCGCGTCTGACATTCGGTTGTTGCCTTATCACGCAGGCACGGCAGCGGCTTTCGGCTTACCGAAAGAAGAAGCCCTCAAAGGTGTCACGCTTTATCCCGCGCAAATTTTCGGACTCGACCAACTGGTCGGCAGCCTCGAAATCGGCAAGCTCGCCAACGTCGTCGTAACCGACGGCGACTTGCTCGAACACCGCACGCGCATCAAACACCTCATCATCAACGGCAAAGTCGTTGATCTGACGAACAAGCACACGCGGCTTTACGAACGCCACAAAGACCGGCAATAACTGTTTTGAGAATACGGAACCAACGGAAATAACGGAACAAACGGAAAGTTCACCACAGGTCATTTTCCATTTGTTCCGTTACTTCCGTTGGTTCCGTATTCTCTTTTTGAACAATGGCTAACTCGCAATTTCAAATTGGCATTGATCTCGGCGGCACGAATATCAAAGCCGCGCTCGTCAATGTGATTACCGGTGAAATCACCGGCACTACGTCAGTTCCTACCCAAGCGCACGAAGGCCACGACGCTGTCATTCAACGGATGGCCGACCTCGCGCACGACATCATCACCAAAACCGGCAAACAGAAATCTGACATCGGCGGCATTGGCGTAGGGCTGCCCGGCCTGCTCGATCTAGAACACGGACTAACGCTCTTTCTGCCCAACCTGCACGGCCAGTGGCGCAGCGTACCCGTTCGGCAAGAGCTTTCAGAAAAAGCCGGACTGCCTGTCGCGCTTATCAACGACGCGCGCGCGGCGACGATGGGCGAATGGAAGTTCGGCGCGGGACGCGGCGTTGAGAGTTGCGCGCTTTATACGCTGGGCACGGGCATCGGCGGCGGATTGATCTTGAACGGCGAGCTTTATCTGGGCATCGGCGGCGCGGCGGGCGAACTCGGACACATCAGCGTTGACCTCAACGGCCCGCGTTGTAATTGCGGCAGTCGCGGTTGCATCGAAGCGATGGCCTCAGGCCCAGCGATTGCGGCGGCGGCGATGAAAGCCGTCGTGCAAGGCGCGACGACGCGCATCACGGCGATGTGTAAAGACGATTTAAATTTGATTACGCCTGAACTGGTTTGTCAGGCCGCGCTCGCGGGCGATGTCGTCGCGCGCGAAATTTACGACACCGCCGGAGCCGCGATTGGTTACGGCATTGCCAACATCGTCGTCGCACTGACTCCGCGCCGTATCATCATCGGCGGAGGCGTCGCGGCGGCTGGCGACCTGATTCTCGAACCAATTCGCCGCACCGTGAAAGAGCGCGTCAAACTAGCTGACGCTGACGCATACGAAATCATTCCGGCTACGCTAGGCAACAACGCAGGCCTGATGGGCGCGGCGGTTTGGGCGCAACAGCAGGCACGTTAAAACCTTCCCGAAATTTTCCATTTTCTATTTTAGATTTTTCATTTGTCATTGCCGGAGGGAAGACCGCAGCCGATGACAAATGAAAAATCTAAAATAGAAAATGGAAAATTTCTTCCGGCTTTATCAACGGAGACTCTTATCTGTGACCTTATCCAGTGAAACCATCACCCTCGAGCAGTTCGCCAAAACCATTGACCATTCGCTGTTGCAACCACAATTGACCGAAGCCGACGTCATCGCCGGATGCAAAGTTGCCGCGCAATATCACGCGGCGTCGGTTTGCGTGAAGCCTTATCAAGTAGAGCTTGCCGCCACCTTACTGAAAGATTCTGACGTACTGGTAAGCACCGTCGTAGGCTTTCCGCACGGCAGCGCAACCATCGAAACCAAACTCTCCGAAGCCAGACAAGCCATTGATGACGGCGCGGTCGAACTCGATATGGTCATCAATTACGGCCAGTTGCGTTCGGGCCACGTTGATTACGTCGCGCGCGAAGTCAAAGCCATCTGCGACCTCGCGCACGCGCACAACGTCAAGGTCAAAGTGATTTTTGAAAACGCTCACCTGACCGACGAACAGAAAATTGCGGCCTGCCAACTGTGCGAAGCGGCGAACGCCGATTGGGTCAAGACTTCGACTGGCTTTGCGCCAACAGGTGCGACGGTGGCTGACATCAAGCTGATGCGCGCGAACGTGAGCGAGAAAGTACAAGTCAAAGCGGCGCACGGCGTACGCACGCTTGCGGCTGCTTTAGAGATGATTGACGCAGGCGTCACACGCATTGGCGCTACGGCAACGGCGACGATGTGCGACGATTTCGTGAAATGGCGCAAGGGCGAATTGACGATTGAACGCGCTGAACCAGCGGGCGGATATTGAAATTCAACTGTGGCGCAAGTTCTCAAATCTGCGCCACATCGCATAGTAAAACCACTTAAACACACTCACCAAGACACACTACACTCACCAAGACACACTAATGGATAAAAAAGTAAAAAAAGCTCTTCCGCTTATCGTCTCTATCTTTGGGCTACTCATTGCGGGATTCGGTATAGGCTGGCAAATCAGCGGCCACGGCAGCACCCTTGTTTGGGTGGGCGTAGGCATCACCTTCATCGGCACGCTTCTTTCTGCCGCAGCCGCCAAAAAGCCGAAGGAATAACGCATGCCTGCGGCGCTACTCAGTCCCTCACTCACTGAAGCCTTCGCGCACTGCGAACAGCTCGCGCGCTCACATTACGAAAACTTCCCGGTCGGTTCCTTGCTGATTCCAAAAGCAAAGCGAAAACACGTTTACAGCATTTACGCTTTTGCGCGCACCGCTGACGATTTCGCGGATGAAGGCGATTGCGAGCCAGCCACGCGCTTCCGCCAACTCGACGAATGGCAAACGCAACTCAACGAATGTTACGAAGGCCGCGCGACGCATCCGATTTTCATCGCGTTGGCGCATACGGTGAAAGAGTTGCAGCTTGAAAAGTCACTGTTGAGCGATTTGCTGTCGGCCTTCAAGCAAGACGTGACGAAGCGGCGTTACGCAAATTTTCCCGAAGTGCTTGATTACTGCACGCGCTCGGCCAATCCGGTAGGGCGGCTGATTATGCGGCTCTTCGATTATCGCCAACCGCAACTTGATGAATTGTCTGACGCGATTTGTACGGCGTTGCAACTCACCAACTTCTGGCAAGACCTGGCCGTAGACATTCTCAAAGACCGCGTCTATTTGCCCGAAAACGAAATGGCGGCGGCGGGTGTAACCGTGCAAGACTTGCGCGCGCGTGAGGCTTCGCCCGCGTTGCGGCAACTCATCAAGTTTCAAGTCGCACGCGCGCGCGAACTTTTCCTGCGCGGCAAGCCGCTGCCTGATCTGGTGAGTGGAAGGCTTGCCATCGAATTACGCCTGACGTGGCAAGGCGGCGTGCGCATCCTCAAATTGATCGAAGCACAACAATTCGACACGCTCGCGCAACGTCCAAAGCTCAACACGGCTGATAAGTTTCGCTTGCTGACACGAGCGTTGTTTCAGTTTTGACGCCTCCCGTTTAGCCTTCTATCATTCAGCCCGTAAGAGAAGGAACCGACCACAAACGACTGACTCATTTAACGACCATCGCATTATGAAGGCCGTCAGCATTAACGAAATCCATTTCACGCCCTGGCACTTGCGCGACCGCACGCGCAGCTTTCGCCACGATTTGGCGAAGACGGTGCAGTCCAATTTTTTCTATTCGTTTCTCTTCCTGCCTAAAGCCAAACGCGACGCCATCATTGATGTCTATCGTTTTTGCCGCGCCGTTGACGACATCGTTGATGACTTTGCCGAAACCGGCGGAACCGTGGCCACAGCCCAACAATCGCTCAACGACTGGCGCGCAGAAGTTGCCGCGCTATATGCCAGAAACCCGACCTTGCCACTTGGTCAACGGCTGCAAACCGTTTTGCAACAGTTCCCCATGCCGCAGCTTTATTTTGAAGAAATGATCAACGGTTGCGCGATGGACTTGCAACAGAATCGTTATCAAACCTTCGACGAACTTTACCAATACTGCTATCGCGTCGCTTCGATCACGGGCCTGATGTGCATAGAGATTTTCACTTATACGAATCCGCAAACGAAGCAATACGCGATCAATCTCGGCCTCGCGCTGCAACTCACCAACATACTGCGCGACGTGAAAGAAGACGCCGGACGCAATCGCGTTTACCTGCCGCAAGAAGATTTGCAGATGTTTGGTTACAGCGAGCGTGAACTTTTCGACGGCGTGTTGAACGACAACTTTCGCGCACTGATGCGCTTTGAGTGCGAACGCGCGCGCGGCTTTTACCAGCGCGCCGCCGAACTGCTGCCGACCGAAGATCGCTCAACGCTGGTGGCCGCGCGTACGATGGGCAAGATTTACTTTCGCCTGCTCGAAGAAATCGAACGCGCTGATTACGACGTATTCCATCATCAAGTCAGATTGCATCGGCCCGAACGCTTCTTGATCGCGCTCAACGAATGGGCGCACAGCACAGAGGTGAGCGGGTGAATCCGATTCTCATCATCGGCGGCGGCTTTGCCGGACTCAGCGCCGCTGTTGATCTCGCCGAACGCAACCTGCCGGTCGTCGTTCTCGAACGCCGCAACTTCCTCGGCGGACGCGCTTATTCCTTCACTGACAAAACCACCGGCGACGTAGTTGATAATGGACAACACCTGATGATGGGCTGTTATCACCACACGCTGGCCTTTCTCGACAAAATCGGCGCGCGTGACAAGCTCAAGTTCCAAGCCAATCCCCGCGTAGACTTTCTGCACGAACACGAAGGCCACGCCCGCTTTCAGTGCCCTGCGTTGCCCGCGCCCTTACACCTGTTAGGCGGACTCGCGCGCCTGTCTTCGCTCAACTGGCGCGACCGCATTCACGCGCTGCGCGTAGGTTTCGCCTTGCGCACGATGAATGGCGTCATTAAGAGCAATCGCGCTCACCTCGCCGATAAAACCGCACGCCAATGGCTTAATGAACTCGGCCAGACCGAACGCATGCAAAATCGCTTTTGGGATTTGGTCGCGTTGGCGACGTTGAACGAATCGCCTGAACGCGCTTCAGCGGATATGTTCGCGCGCGTGCTGGAGCAAGCGTTTATGCACACCAAGCAGGATTCGACGATGGTCATTTCGCGCACCGGCTTGAGCGAGCTTTACACGACTGACGCGCAAACGTTCGTTGAAAAGCACGGCAGCAAAGTGCGGCTGAACGCTTCGGTCAAAAGCATTGATTTCGCTGACGGCGAAGCCACGGGCGTTACGCTCGAAGACGGCGAAACCATTGCGGCCTCTGCCATCATCAGCGCCGCGCCTTATTTTATGCTCAAGCGAATCCTGCCCGCAGAACTTGTTCATCAACACGCGGCGTGGCAGCACATCAGCGAGTTTCAATCTTCGCCTATCGTCTCGATCAATTTGTGGTACGACCGGCAAGTGACTGATCTCGAATTCGTCGGCTTGCTTGATTCGCCGATTGAATGGGTCTTCAACAAAAACGCCATCGCGGACGATCACGCGCGCACCCCACAACATCTAGCCCTCGTCATCAGCGGCGCGCACGAAGCCGCCAAACAGAACAAAGAAGAACTGCTCGCCGTCGCGCAACGCGAGATGCGCCGCTTTTTCCCTGCCGCGCGCTCAGCCGCGTTGACGCATTCCTTCATCATCCGTGAACACGATGCGACGCTCTCGCACACCGTAGGCACTGCGCGATTGCGTCCGTCGCAACAAACGCCTTATCCAAACTTTTTCTTTGCGGGTGATTGGACGGCTACGGGCTTGCCCGCCACGATTGAGGGCGCGGTGTGGAGCGGGCAGGAATGCGCGCGGCGGCTGACGGCAACGGCTGACGAACGATGATGCCAACCAATGCCGGCACTAAACGCAAAAAGACCCAACCGTGCGCACGACAAGGTTGGGCTTTTTGCTTTTCTGATTGGACGAATCGGTTATTTTTTCTTCGCGGCCGGTGCCGCTTTTTTGGGCGCGAGGCTGCGAATGAAAGCGATCATCCCTTTCATGTCAGCCGCGTTAATCGAACTCTTGAAGCCCGGCATTTGGCCTTTGCCGTCGTTGATGACTTTGGTCAAAACTGCGTTATTTTTTCCGGCTTGCCACTTGGCATCGGTGAAATTGGGCGTCCCCATGCTTTCGACGCCTTTGCCTTCAGCACCGTGGCAGCCCGCACATTTGGCTTTGTAAGTCGCGGCGGCGTCAGCGGCGGCTAAGACTTGATATCTTTCCATGTTGGGGCCGCTAGTGGCGATAAAACCCGCCAGCGCCCCAAAAATCGCTAAAGAAGTGAGTGACAACGTAAAAATCTTTTTCATAAGTTTTTCAATAGCTCCTTGTCCAGGTTTGAAAGGGGTAATGGTTATTTTTTCTGGCAAACCAAAAAAATGGGTCGCGCTTCTGATGCTTGCTCAGTAATTCAGCCAGCACGTGGCACAATCTAAAGCCTGTTTGACGACGGAGCAAGCAGCAATCTTCGCCTTACCTTAAATCACGTAAATGTACTTATTCTGGTGCATCTTCGGCGGGTGGTTCAGGCAACCAGAAACTAAAGATCAGGTTCAGCGCATAAACCAACAGCGCCACGGCTGCCGCCGCATAAGCCAGTTTCACGTTGGGCGTAATGCCGGGCATCTGCGTGGCGAAGCGTGTCGTCAGCAACGCGGCGGAAGTGCCGAGCATGCGTCCGCCGATATTGGCCGCGAAGCTCTCACCCGTACCGCGCAAATGCACCGGAAAAACGCGCGGCAGGTAATTGCCCCAAAAACTCAGTTGCGCAACGGTGAATAGCCCCGCGAAAAAGATGCCCCACTTGAGCAAGCCCAGATTCGAGACGGCGGGCGAATAAAACACCCACGGCACAATCAATAAACCCGGAATCAGAAAGAGTTGCAACAAGCGACGGCGCGAGACGATTTGTACGGCGAGGATGGCGAGCAATATGCGTCCGACCAAGCCCCCCATTTCCTGCCAGGTCTGCACCTGTGCAACGGTGGCTTGTACGAGTTGCTGGCGCTGCGGCGGCGGAATGCTCGCATCAACTTTTACGAGTGCGGGTACGATTTGCGGCAATTGCTGAATGGCTCCGAAAGCTGCGCCCAGACTGCACGCAAACATCAAGGCAGTGATTAAAGTCGTACGGCGATAAAGCGGCTGGAAGAGTTCGCCAAAACTGGGGCGACGCAACGTGCCCGCTTGTTTCTTTTGCTCCCACACGGGCGATTCGGGCAGGAAGGGGCGAATGATAATCAACGGCAGCGCAGGGATGATTCCCGAAATCAGGAGGTAACGCCAACTGTCGTGTCCGCCGTGAATCGCGGGCAACGACGTAGCGATTTTGGCAATCAGCAACGCCATCAGGCTGACCATGAATCCGCCCAGCGAAGAAAACGCCTGTGTCCAGCCGATGATCTGTTCGCGGCGGCGGGGTTCGGTGAAAAGTTCCGCCAGCCATGCGACGGCGGCGACGAACTCTACGCATACGCCGACAAAGGTCGTGGTACGAAAGAGCAACAGCATGGGCAATGAAGTCGCAAAGCCTGCCGCCAAGGCCGAAAACGCATAAAGCAAAATGCTCCACGTCAGAATGCGCCGCCTTCCCAGCCGGTCGGTCAAATATCCGCCCAGCAAGCCGAAGATGCCGCCGCACACAGCGGGGACGTAAAATAATAAATCGCGCCAACGGGCAAAGCCCGGCGTGCCGAATTGCAGTCCGCCCAACTGTTCGAGCGCCGGACGAATAATCAGCGGCAACATCAACAGTTCATAAGTGTCGAAAGCAAAACCAATCGCGGCAATGATACAGATCAGCCATTGCACGCGGGTTAAACGAGGGGCAGCGTTAGTCATTATGAGCGTCCTTGGGGTGAACATCCTTTGGGATGTAAGGGGTACTGCGTGGAGTTAAAACACTATGGGTTTGCGCATCTGAATCGCACAGGTAATGAGTTCTTTCAGTTGTCGCTCGAAATTGCGCAAGAGGTTTTCTTCTTCCGAATCATCGCTATGTAAAACCGACAGATGAATCGTTTCGGCCAATAACGCTTTCAAGTCTTCAACCAACAAGTAATCGCCGGAATGGTTCGCGTCATAAAGCACCTTACCCAGCAACACAGAAAAATCTTCCGCCGTGCGCTCCAACTCTTCCCGCAAAAAGCTAACGACGCCCGGGCTACCCAAGTGATGTTGCAGGGCCACGCCGCCCACGTGCGAGCAAGCGTACTTTTCCAGCCATTCCTCGAATTCGTAGAGATAGTAAAGCTCGGTACAGCCCAACCCACCGTCCTCTGCAACATAAACCTGACCGGGGCGCGGCGGCGGAATTAACAGCTTGCCTGCTTCAAAACAATTGCAATAAACGCGCGCTTCTAATGCCATAACTACTTCTGATAATACTTGCCGTAAGGGAAGCCCTTTCGAATTTTAATGATTAATCCTTCTGCTAACCAGTCAGGCGCGGCAACCCGACCACCCATACTTGAATCAGAGGACGGCATTCCAAAACGCTTGTGAAAATTCAATGGGTCTTATTGCCTGCTGCGGTGTGTGTGCTGCCAATGGGGTCACTTACCGTGGTGTTAGGAATAGTCAACGCGGCGCAGAGTATCCATTGTCAGAAGCGAAATGCCAAGACAGAAAGGCATTTTTCCGTAAACGGTACTGTTCAAGCGTCTTGGTGAAACAGGAAGTTAAGGTTGATAACTAAAGATTAAAGTGATTGACGAAACAGGATGAGCCCCGTAGCCTGCTTACACCAGTTCAATTCCCCTTTAGTTTTTCATGCGTCGGCACACACCGATCCAATGTCGGCGGCTTGCCTGTCAGCTTTTTTGACACCCATTTTAATACTCGGACTTTTTCACCACCTTCCCCCAGATTGTGTGGTCCTCAAGGAAAGTCTGCTGGCGAACGCGCCTTACCGCGCTCGCCGCGTGCCGTGGCGTTGCTCCCAAATTCTCTTTGACGCCGCTTAAAGCCCGCTTTGCGACTTGATAAATCACGACGGCAACCTACATCGGGCTTTTGCTCAAAGTGAGGCCGTATCTGTGTCCATTCCCTGCCTTTCCCTTACCTTTTTATATGTAAGGCAGGCGATGGTTAATTGTGTTTGAATTTTAAGGAGAGTTAGTAATGCGAACTTCGCACACGACGATCACCGTGAAGGTTTTCGCCCTCATCTTCGCGCTCACAGTGTTATGGCAGCCCGCCTCGTTTTGGCGCACCACGGCGGCTTTCTTTCAAACCGGCGCGACCTCTGTGGCGCTCACGACCGCTTCGGTTTCCAACAGCGGATTATTCATCACGGGGCGCTTGCGTGGCACGGCCCGCACTGCTTACAACGTGACCTTCCGCACCAATCCTGAGTGCGACCCGACCGACACGGCCACCGGCCCGCAAGTATTGATCGGCAGCAGTTCCGTCACTACGAACACGGCAGGCGATGCCCAGTTCAACTTGATCTTCACGGATTTTTTCCCAGCGGGCACTTACGTTTATGCCACTGCACGCGGCAGCAATGGAACCAGTTCCATTTCAGCGTGCATCGTAGTGACGGGCATTGTTACGCCTCCTCCGACTCCGACGCCCACACCGGTGCCGACCGCGACACCCAAACCAACGGCAACGCCAACACCGGTTCCGACGGCAACGCCCGCTCCGACGGCGACACCGGTGCCGACGGCGACGCCAACGCCCGCTCCGACCGCGACTCCAACCCTTAACAACCTAGCGGCTCCAACCCCTACGCCCGTACCGTTAGCCGTACCCGGCCAACAGTTCCCGGTGGAATCAGCGGTCAGCGATCAGAAACTTGGCTCAATTCTGGTTTACCCGGTTTACACGTCAAGCCCGATTGGAGCCGCCAATCAGAACACGCGATTGAGCATAACCAATGCGAACACGCGCGCGACGGCTTACGTCCACTTGTTTTTCGTAGACGGTTCGACTTGCAACGTGGCGGATTCCTTCATCTGCCTGACGCCTAATCAAACGGCGAGCTTTTTAGCGGGCGATTTCGATCCGGGCACGACGGGTTACATCATCGCTGTTGCGACGGATTCCAACGGTTGCCCGACGGCCTTCAACGCGCTGATGGGTGACGAATATGTCAAATTCCCCACCGGTCACGAAGCCAACCTCGCGGCAGAAGCCTTTGCGGCGCTCATGCAAAATCCGGCGGATTGCGATGGCTCAAATAGTAATGCGGAAATCCGTTTTGACGGCGTGTCTTACAACCGCGCGCCACGAACACTGGCAGGCAGCAACGTAGCGAGCCGTGCGTCCGGCAACGATACGATGTTGATTCTGAATCGGCTGGGCGGCGATTTATCGTCCGGCCTGTCGCCGCTAGGCTCTGTGTCAGGACTGTTCTTCGACGACGCAGAAAGAAGCGCCAGCTTCGGCTTTAGCAGCACATCGTGCCAGTCTCGCAATATCCTCGGCAATGGCTTCCCGCGCTTGACGCCTCGTTTCGAGACCTTTATCGGACAAGGCCGCAGCGGCTGGTTCAAACTTTCGGCCAGCAGCGGGGCGGGCATGACCGGCGCAATCATCAATGCGGCACAAAACGGGGCGAGCGACACGGTCTTCACCGGCGGACACAACCTGCACAAGTTGACGCTCTCGGCTTCGACGACGTTCATCATGCCGGTGTTCCCGGCGGGTTGCGCCAACTAGAGCAGCGAGTCTTTGCGTGACAGGCGTATACAAGCGCATGTAGTCCCGGCCCCCCGGGGGAAGGGTTTTTTATAGAATGAATAACCCCGGGGGGGGGGGG
>JANNUY010000730.1:0-1425 GCA_031414155.1 Acidobacteriota bacterium | reverse complement strand
CACGCCGCGCGTCTTAACTGTGACTTGTTGCGTCGCCTTCCCCGTCACCCCATCAGCATCCGTCATCGTGAAGCGGCATTCATAAGCGGTGTTTTCTTCGACATCGAGAATGCTGCCCGCGAACATGCGCGGCGTCCAGTACTCGAGAAAGTTGCGCGCACGACCTACTTTCTCATCGCCGATACGCAAAAGCGGCAGGGCTGCCTGCCAGTTGGTTTCGCCGACCTTGCGGAATTGCACGGCGACGACTGCGTTGCGGTTGTCATCGCCTTTGATGTACCACTCAAAGCCGAGATTACGCAGCGTGGCGGGTTCGACAATGAATTCGCCTGCGGTCACGGCATTCGCGCTTTGCGCCTGCGTCCAACCGGAAGACAGACAAATAACGAGACACAACAAAATCATTCGGGTCATAGGTTCTCCTCGGCGTTTGAGAAAAGTTTGGGTTGAATGGCCTGATCGTCTCATTGACCGCCAAACAAAGAAAGGGCGATGACGCTCGAAACGCCATCGCCCTTTTGATTGTGTTGCTATGGTTCAGCCGTTTAGAAGCCGCCGCCCATATCGCCGCCGCCCGGCATCGCAGGCATGCCTTTTTTGTCTTCGGGAATTTCCGAGATCAAGGCTTCGGTGGTGAGCATCAAGCCCGCGATGGACGAAGCGTTTTGCAACGCCGTACGCGAGACTTTTGCCGGATCAATGACGCCCGCTTTGACGAGGTCTTCAAAGACTTCGGTCGCCGCGTTGAAGCCGACGTTTTCTTTCTCGTTCTTGACGCGCTCGACGATCACTGCGCCTTCTTTGCCAGCGTTTTCGGCAATCTTGCGCAGCGGTTCTTCTAACGCACGACGCACGATGTTGACGCCGATCTGCTCGTCTTCATCTTCGAGCTTCATGCCTTCGAGAGCTTTGGCCGCGCGGACGAGCGTGACGCCGCCGCCGGGAACAATGCCTTCTTCGACTGCCGCACGGGTTGCGTGCATGGCGTCTTCGACACGGGCTTTCTTCTCTTTCAGTTCGGTCTCGGTCGCCGCACCGACTTTGATAACCGCTACGCCGCCCACCAATTTGGCGAGACGTTCTTGCAGCTTCTCACGGTCATAGTCCGACGTGGTTTCTTCGACCTGACGACGGAGCGTCGCTACGCGGCCTTGAATGTCTGCATTCTTGCCGCCGCCTTCGACGATGGTCGTGTTGTCTTTGTCAACGGTGACTTTCTTGGCTTTGCCCAGGTCTTCGAGCTTGATGTTTTCGAGCTTGATGCCCAGGTCTTCGCTGATGAGATTGCCGCCGGTCAGGATGGCGATGTCTTCGAGCATGGCCTTGCGGCGATCACCGAAGCCCGGCGCTTTGACGGCGCAAACCTGCAACGTACCGCGCAGCTTGTTGACGACCAGCGTGGCGAGGGCTTCGCCTTCTACGTCT
>JANNUY010000729.1:0-1214 GCA_031414155.1 Acidobacteriota bacterium | reverse complement strand
TTTTTAGCGGATTTATTAAAATAGGCGAATGGCAACCCGATTTAATATCGGCTTCCCAATAAAACCGTCAGCAAATTGTTTTGAATAACGAGATTCAGCGGCAGGTCACCATGGACTTCGCAATTGAACAAAGATTGTTGCGGCGCGAGTTGCATGGCGCGTGCATATGGCTCAGGCGCTGAAAGCCCCAACAGACTCTGGCGAATCACGCGGCCATCGCCGGGCAGAAAGATCAGATCGAGCGCCGCGCGTCGCTGCTGACGATCTCCGATCAATGCGTTCGGCCAGAACAACGTGCGCGGCTGGTTGTTTTCAGAGACGAGCAAGGCTCCGGCAATCGTGGCTTCGCAATCGCCGCCGATGAGGTGCAGCGTCAAATGCGACGGCGGAGTCGCAGCCATATCCAACGCCCGATGAAAGTTGCGCGCGCGGTTGAGTACGACTTGCAAGTATTGCGCGCGGCGTTCGGCCAGTTGTGCTTGTGCCGTCGCGCCTAATCGCTTGGTTTCGTCTGACGCTACGTCAGGCGCGAAAGCGGCTGACCATTGCCACTTGCGCCACGTCGCCGCGTCGTACCAATCCAAATTCATTCGCTGTAATTTCGCATCGTAAAAACGCGCGCCTTCGTTGCGCGGCAACAACTGATAAACCGAGGGCGCAGTGAACGTCATCCGCTGATGCGTGCCGCGAAACAGCTTGAACGAAGCCTTATCCGCCGCCGTCACCGAATAGCCTTGCTGAATCGTACGAAACGCATCGAACGATCCCGCGTTCGGCGTACCCATCAAAATCAATCGGTTGATGTGCTGCGCGCCCGCCCAATCGGGCTGTGTCACATTGCTTAGTTCCCTGTCGCCATACATCGCAAAGTAACGCGCGACGAGTCCGCCCATCGAATGCCCGATCACGTCGAAGCGCAAATCAGGCTTATTCCATTGGGTTTTCAAACGCGCAATGGTCGCAGCCAGCTTTTGCGCAGCTTCGACGTTGTCGCGCCGCCAGTCATAAGCGAACAAATAAAACGTATCTTGAAAGCCATCGCTCGGCGGTTGCGCCAAGTCGCCGCGTTTATATCCGCCGTAATCTTCGAGCGCCTTGAGCAGCCCCGCGTAAACAGCAATTTGCGGAATCAATGCGCCCAGGTCTGCGCTTTCCATCACGCGCGTAGCGATCAAATCATCGCGGTTGTCTTTCAACACATCGCTCGTGATCGG
>JANNUY010000728.1:0-3357 GCA_031414155.1 Acidobacteriota bacterium | reverse complement strand
CGTTTGAGTTGTGGTTGAATTTCGCCCGCGAGATTCATCACGAGCGCTTCGTGATACCGCGAAGCGCCCGACATCGCGAAGATTTGCCCATTGAGAGATTCGCTCTGTGGCACACCTGACATCGGAAAGATTTGCCCATTGACGTATTCGCTGCGTTCCTCTGCCGCGCGTTCGCGTTCGAGGTATTCTTCAGGGCTGATGTAACGCTGTTGTGCTTGTCCAAACATTTCTATTCCTAGAAAAATAGTGCGCCGACTGAAATCCGCGCAAGGTCAGTTGATAATTTTTTGCCGTTCGTGGCGTGACTCGTTGCAAGCGTCAGCAGGTTCTTTGCCGAAAGCAAATTTTCGCCAAGTGGTGCGTGTGCAAACTCCGCGCTTGGGCAACAAGCCGGTCGTCGCACAAACCTCAATCGAAACCATTGCGTCAGGGAAGTTTTGGTTTTGCAATTCGCGCGGACGCGCAGCGCGTTGCGTGGCTGGTGGTTTCTCGTAAGGGTCTTCGACTTCGTTCGGTTTTTTGTAAGGGTCTTTATCGGGGTCTTCTTCTTCTTTGCTGTCGCGCGGCGCTGAACCTTCGGGTTCGGTGCCTTGCAAAAAGTATTCAGCGCGTCCAACCGCGCTTCCGGCTTCACTGCGCGCGAGCAAGCCGGTTTCAGGGTCAATGTTGACGGTGACGAGGCCGCCTGGGTCTTCAAAGTTGCCACCGAGGTCGGGGCGAACTTGCAGCGCCTTCGTCATAAAATCTGCCCAAATCGGAGCCGCCGTTGCGCCGCCGGTCAAACCCAAGTCAGAGTTGTCATCGAAACCTACCCAGACGACGCACACTAAATTCGGCGTATAGCCCGCGAACCAACCATCGCGCGACGAACCGGTCTTGCCCGCCGCCGTGCCTTTGAATCCCATTGCTCTGACGCGCGTACCCGTGCCGCGATCAATCACGTCCTGCATCATCGAAGTCATCATATAAGCCACTTGCGGCGAAAGGATGTCGCGCGCGTCGCGGCTTGATTGCAGCAAAGTTCGTCCCGTGCCGTCGGTCACTCGGCTATACGCCGTAGGCATGACGCGCTTGCCGCCGTTGGCAAACGTCGTATACGCCGACGCCATTTGCAGCGGCGTGGCTTCGGCAACGCCCAGTGCCATTGACGGATAAGTCGGTACGCGGGCGATGCCGGCGCGTTCGGCAAGGTTGGCGACTTGCGAGACGCCCACGAGTTGGGCGAGTTCGACGGTGACGACGTTTTTTGATTTCACCAGCGCATCACGCAACGTGATTTTTTTGTTCTCAAACGAATCACCGAAGTTGCCCGGCGAATAGGTTTGATTGTTGCCATACTTAAAAGCGCGTGGCGCATCCATCAGCATCGTTGCGGGCGTAATCGTCTTGCCGTCGTCGTCTGCGCCGTTGCTTAAGGCGGCGGCATAAACAAACGGTTTGAACACCGAACCCGGTTGCCGACGTGCTTCGGTCGCGCGATTCAATTGGCTTGTGCCGTAATCGCGTCCGCCGACCATCGCCAACACTTCGCCGGTTTTGGGATTCATCGCCACAAGCGCGGCTTGTAAACCCGCCGTGCCGCCTTTGCGTTTAACAAACATCTTATCAATCGCCGCCATTTGCCGCGTCACGGCTTGGTAGGCGGCGCGTTGCAAATTGATGTCAATCGTCGAATAGATGCGCAAATGTTTGAGCGCATCACGGCTGTCATATTGCGCTTCGAGTTGTTTGGTCAAGTAATCGGTGAAATAAGGCGCATCGTTCGCGTCAATCGAACTCGCGCCGCCGCTTTTGAGTCCCAGTGGTTGCGTCTTGGCTTGTTCGGCCTGAGCTTGCGTGATCTTGTCGGCTTCGACCATCAAGTCCAGCACTTTGTCGCGGCGATCTTTCGCGCGGTCAGGATGTTGAAACGGCGCGTAGTGATTGGGCCAACGAATCAGTCCGGCCAGCATTGCCGATTCGGCCAAGCCAAGTTGCGATACGTCTTTGTCGAAAAAGCTGCGCGCGGCTTGTCCGAATCCGTTGATTGAAAAACTGCCGCGCTGGCCGATGTAAATCAAGTTGCAATACATCGCAAAAATTTGCTCTTTGCTCAGGCGCTGTTCGAGCAGGATGGTCATGTAAGCTTCAGGGATTTTGCGGGTCCACACGCGGTCATCGGTGAGAAATAATTTTTTGACCAGTTGTTGCGAGATCGAACTGCCGCCTGAGACGACTCTTCCGGCTTCCTGATTTTTGATCAACGCGCGAATGACGCCGCGCCAGTCAATGCCGTAATGTTCAAAAAAGTGGCGGTCTTCGGTGGCGATGATGGCATCAACCAGCGATTGCGACAGGTCTTTATATTCAATGATCTTGCGCTTTTCGCGTTCGGTGTTGACGACCGAAGAAATCACTTCGGGTTCGATCAGGGCTTGATTGAGTTGTTCTTTCGACGAAAGGTCGCTGATCGCTTGAATCGCGTTGCCGTTGAAACTCACGCGAATCGGACGAAACAGCGCATCGCCGTCTACGCGGCCTTGTCCGCTCGGACGCAATTCCACCGCGTTGCCGCGCACCGCGAACTGTCCGCGACTTTGATTCTCGGTCGTACCCGCTTCGAGATAACCCACGCGGCGCAACTGTGCGAGCAGGTCTTCGCGCTTGAGCGCCAGACCGGGGCGAATGTTCATTGGCGCGGCATAGATGCCCGAACTTGCGACGAAAATATCGCCGCGCAGCGCCGAATCAATACGCTCGGTATATTCCTGGTAGTAATAAGCCATCATTCCGCCTACGAGCAGCGCAATGAGTACGAGCGGAGCCAGCACCCAATTCCAATTGACGCGCCGCATCGCATCACCGAAACCCGAACGACGCACAGGCCGCCGCGCGCCCTTGCCCAAACCTCGACTTGGACGCACGGCATAAACTTCTTCGTCGTCAAATTCTTCGTATTGTGGTTGCGCTTTACGCGGCTTTCTGGATGGGTATGTAGCCATTGTTTGAGACGGTATTTGAGACTGCTTAAAGACACGGGAAATAAGGAGTCGCAAGGGGTTCCCAATAACGCGATGGATTATGCCGACTAGCGGAAAAGCGGTCAATCAGCGGCTGGAAGGTACAGCGAGCTTTCCAGCTTGCTGTTGCTTGAAGTGCCGTGCATTTGGAGGAACCCAAATACTAACTGTCCCAAACGGCAACAAGCTGGAAAGCTTGTTGTACGTCACGCTTTGCCGAGCATTACGGTTTCCGTTACTTTACGCGCCACAACAAATACCCAAAGCTCAAACGAGGTCTAACCCAAAGAGGTTTAATGATGAACAAAATATCGCTGTCGGTTTTCTGCCTGATTTTTCTTTGCATGACGTTGCAAGC
>JANNUY010000727.1:0-5148 GCA_031414155.1 Acidobacteriota bacterium | reverse complement strand
GGCGCGGCGTAAAGCTGCACGACCGATTCCGCCCGGCATTCCAGCACCGCGCGCTGGTTGACGTAGCCTTTATCCGTAATTTCTCCCGCATCAATCGAAGGCGGTTCGAGCAAAAACAATGCGCCCGTGGCATAGGTCGAGCCGCCGCCGCCATCTGCTTTTAGTTGCGTTAGCCCCGCGCGCACGCATTCACGCACGCGCGCGTCTGCCAGCAATTCATCTAATTTCTCAATCTCCGGGCAAAGGCTGCGGCAGCCTGCCAGATGGGGAAAAATCAAAAAGCGAATGTCGGAGCGGTCGTGTCCGGCAACGACAATGTCTTGCGCAACCGGCGCGAGCGCGGCGAGAGCTTTGACGCGCAACGCCCCGGCTTGCACCCAAGTGCCGCTCGTCAGCTTGAATTCTTCCGCTAACCGTCCGGCAAATTCGATGCCCTGGGCTGGGTCACTCGCATCGGCAAAACGTCCGGCATCGCCCATTTTATAAAAGCCTTCTTCATCAAACGCCGCCGCCGTCAGAGCGTCGCGCCGCCAGTAACCCGGTGTGACATTCGGCCCGTTGACACGCAATTCATATTTGTCTGTGTGGGCGGTCGGAACCAGCTTGAGTTCATTGCCCGGCGTAGGCAGTCCGATGACGCTCGAACGCAGCGGCTCGAAATGAACGAGCGTAACCTGCGGTGCTGTCTCAGTCGCGCCCCAACCCGAAGTCAAAGGCACGCGCTTACCAGTCGCCAGCACCGAAACGCGTTCGAGCCGTTCCCACAAATGCGCAGGCAAGGCCGCCCCGGCGTATTGAATCACCTTGAGCCGTGCAAAGAATTTGTCGCGCAACGTTGCGTCGCTTTCCAGAAAAGGGAGCAAGGCTTCATAGCTGCGCGGTACGCCGTAATAAAGCGTCGGCGAAATCTCGCCCAAATTGCGCACGGTCTTTTCAATCAAGCCGGACACGGGTTTGCCTTCATCAAGATAAAACGTACCGCCATTAGCCAACACGAGGCCAAAGTTATTATTGCCGCCCGCCGTATGATTCCACGGCAACCAATCCACCAACACCGGCGGCTCTTCCTGCAAAAATGGCCACGCCTGCCGCAGCGTTTGCTGATTCGAGCAAAGCATACGTTGCGTATTGATGACCGCCTTCGGCTCGCCAGTCGAACCCGACGTCAGCAAAAATTTGGCAATCGTGTCAGGCGTGATCGCCGCGAATGCGCGGTTGACCGCCGCCTCGTCTTCACCTTTGAGCAAAGAGTTGCCCTTGAGCAAAGCCTTGAATGAGGTCGCCTCCGCGTCGCCGTTGTGCGCCGCCACCAGTTCAAACGCAAAATCATTTAAAGAGGCCAACGCGGGAGCAAACTTGCACGCATCGTCAACGAACACCAAGCCAGGACTGAGCAGAGCGAAAACCGCACGCAGCTTTTGATAATCGCGCGACATCAGCGAATAAGCCGACGAAACCGGCGTGACAGGTATGCCAATATGCATGGCCGCCAGCGCCAGCAAAGCATGTTCAAGAGAATTTTCTGAAAGGATGACAATGGGCCGTTCGGCTGACAGCCCGCGTTGCAACAATGCCGAAGCAAGCGCACGCACCTGCCGGTGAGCTTGCGCATAAGTCAACGAACGCCACGAGTCGCCCTCACGTTGCGCCAGATAGATTTGCTCAGGGCGTTCGCGCGCCCAATGTTCTAGATATTCGCCAAGGCAACGAGGATAAGGGGCAAGCGGCTCAGGCGAACGCAACACAAACGTGCCATCGGCGCGCCGTTCAACGTTGACGCGCGCCGGAAGAAAATTGACAGGGATGATTTCAGCTAGCCTTGGTTCGTCCATAAAAACTAACTATTGAGCGAGGTTCAAAGGTTTGCTATTTCAGTAAAGTGAGCAGCATCGAGATGGAATTCACTTTAGTCCACCGTGCATTTGCGCGTAATGCGTTCGATAAGGCCGCCATGTGGCGTAAAACAAAAGCGCCGACACCAACGAAGCCAAGCCCACGGTCAAGGCCAGTGACACGCCAACCATCTTAAGGTCGTGAAAAAGATGGTCGTTAAAAAAGCCCGGCAGAAACGGCCCTAAAATCAAGCCGAATAAATTCAACGTGAACACTTGCAACGCACCGACTTGCCCGCGCACTTGGTTAGGCAAAATCAATTGCAACGAAGCGTAAGAACTGCCAATCGGCATCGCCAGAAAAAAGAACGCCGGAACCAATAACGCCAGTTGCCAGTTCAATACCGGCGCGAGCATCGCTGACGAAAAAAAGACACCGGCGCAAACTGTCGCCAACACGCCTACGCGCAAGGGCGCATCGGCTTGGCCTTGCCGTTGCCAGCGGTCGCACAACACTCCGCCGAGATAAGCCCCTAACAACCCTGTGCAAAGCGATATGATGCCCAGTGTCAATCCGGCTTGTTTGGGTTGCCACCCGTGGACGCGGGCAAAATAAGTCGGCAGCCAGGCCTGTTGCGAATAGTTGCACATCGCTTGAAAAGCAAAGGCCAGACAGATGCCGGCAACTGATTGCCAACGCAAGCGCACTTGCGCAAACACTTCGGCAAAGCTCAGTTTGGATGCTTTGCCACCTAACAAATTCTGGCGCTCCGGTTCTT
This sequence comes from Acidobacteriota bacterium, assembly GCA_031414155.1. Classification (GTDB taxonomy): domain Bacteria; phylum Acidobacteriota; class Blastocatellia; order RBC074; family RBC074; genus JACPYM01. The sequence continues at coordinate 2,537 of JANNUY010000727.1, read as the reverse complement.
TGATCGTGAACAATAACAAGGTCGCCAATACGCCGGGCAAGCCTACGATCAAAAACGTCGTGCGCCACGAGCCTACATTTTGAATAATCAATCCGCCCAAAATCAGTGCCAAGCCTGAGCCAAAAAACACCCCCATCGAAAAAACGCTCAAAGCGCGCCCCAGTTTTTCTTTCGGGAAATAATCAGACAGCAGTGAGAAAGCCGAAGGCGAAAGCGTTGCTTCGCCCACGCCGACGCCCATGCGCGCGAGAAAGAGCATTCTGAAACTATTCGCCAGCGAACACGCCGCCGTCATCAGGCTCCAACAAAAGATGCCGCCCGCGACGAGGTTGCGGCGATTGCTGCGGTCGGCGATGCGCCCCATCGGCATGCCTAACAGCGTATAAAAAATGCCGAAAGCCAAGCCTTGCAACAGTCCCATTTGCGTATCGCTCACGCCTAAATCAGCTTTGATCGGCGTCACCAGCAAGCCGAGAATCTGGCGGTCTATGAACGACAACGTGTTGCAAACCATTAACACGATGGCGACATACCATGCGTAACGCAGATTCGACGCGCGGGCGCTTGAGTCAGTATTCATGAATTTTCCTTGTGTGTTCAGGATCGAAAGACGGCAAGACACGGGCAATATATTACGAGCCACGCCGGATTGGAAGTGCAGTATATTTCAGTCATAACGATTGCCTGATTGACAAGGCAACGATGCGCACTATACTTCGCGGCGCTATGAAAAACCCCAAAGCTCGCACAGCCTTATTGAGCGGCATCGGCGCGCGCGTGCGCACAATGCGCCAACAACGAAACCTCGCGGTGCGCGAATTCGCCGCCCGCGCCGATCTCTCGCCGCGCTTTATCAACCAACTCGAAAGCGGCGAAGGGAATATCTCAATCGCGCGGCTCGACACCGTCGCCGAAGCCCTGGGCTGCGCTTTGCCCGAACTGTTGCCGCCGCGCGAACGCGATCACAGCTTGCGCGCGCAGGCGTGGCGAATGCTCAACGATTGCTCAGACGCCGACTGGCAAGCCTTGCTGGCGTGGCTCGAAAAGCGCAAAAAACAACCGCCCGCGCGCCGGTTCATCGCGCTGATCGGATTGCGCGGCGCAGGCAAATCAACCGTCGGGCCGTTGCTTGCCAAACGGCTCAAGACCGAATTCGTCGAACTCGATCAATGGGTCGAAGAAGCCGCTGGTATACCGCTCGCCGAAATCTTTCATATTCATGGCGAAGCCTATTTCAGCCGTCTGGAAAACGAAGCCCTCAACAAGTTGCTTGCCACTTCTCCTGGTTGCGTTTTTGCCACGGGCGGTTCGGTGGTGAGCGAAACGGAATGCTGGAAGCAGATCAAACAGCAATGCTTCACGGTCTGGTTACATGCCACGCCGCAGGAATTTTTGCGCCGCATGCGCAAGGCGGGTGAAACGCGGCTGACTACGCGGCCTAACGTGCTGAATGATTTGAAAGCCCTACTGGCACGGCGCGAACCGCTTTACGCCGAATCACAATTAACTGTCAAAACTACGGGCAAGAAACCGACTGAAGTCGTGACGCTGATCGCTAAAGCCGTTGCTGCGGGTGTCCAAGCCTAGCCGTGCGTTGCGCACTATACCGCGCTTGCGCATTTAACCAAGTGCTATTATCGTGCGCGGCACCAAACACTGACATACCAGATTGATTGCCTTTGCTGGCTGAGCTTTTCCTAAAACCTTTTCACCCAAACGAAGGAGCCGCTATGTCTCGCACCTGTCTATCCGCCTTCACGCTTTTCTGTTGCCTGCTCATCTGCCTGCTCATCGGTGCGCCCGTCAACGCACAAAACATTTACGCTTCGCTAACGGGCACGGTAACTGATCAAACCAGGGCCATCGTGCCCGGCGCAACCATCCCTGCGACCAATAACGACAAGGGTTTCAAGCGTTCGGCGACGGCGAATAATGCGTCGTTGTTCGGCAAAGTCACGGCGGCGCAAGCAAGCCGGCAGATTCAAGGGCGTTGCACTATTCATTCTAAATTGCGTGTTCTATCGCCTTCAGGCGGAATGTCTCAGCAATCAAGACATTCCGTCTGAAGGCGATAGAACATGCAATTCCGTAATCGTATGAAAAAACTTTTGTTAGCAATTGCGTTGCTGAGTTTAGTCAACGCCGCGTTCGCGCAAGATAAAGTTTCACAACCGGGCAAATACAGTGGCTACGCCAAGCAAGTTGCCGACGGCTGGCAGCGTATCTCGCAATACGTCGCCGTACGCGATGGCACAAAGCTCGCCGTAGATTTCTATCGCCCGACGCTAAAAGGCGCGCTTGTTGCGACACGGTTTCCCGTCATCTGGCAATTCACGCCCTATCGTCGCGCGCACTATGACGACAAGGGCAATGTCATTTCGCAGCAGGCGGCGGCGCTGCTTGAGTTGACGAAATACGGCTATGTGATTGCGGTCGGAGATGTGCGCGGCAAAGGCGCTTCGTTCGGCTTTCGCAAAGCCATGCACAATCGGCAGGAAGCCGAAGACTCTTACGATTTGACCGAATGGTTCGCCGCG
>JANNUY010000726.1:0-2769 GCA_031414155.1 Acidobacteriota bacterium | reverse complement strand
GAGCGTACTGAAAACATTGGGCGTAACGCGAATGCCGTTCACACCCGCGAAATTCACAAAGCCCGTCACGATGATGCGATATTCGTTGAATAAATAACCGATGACGCGATTGAGGTCTACGCCGTCAATCGTGAAAGTCGTCAGGCCGCAAGATTGTTGCGGATCAAAACTCGTCAGCACGCGAAAGCCCTTCTGCCCTTCCAGCCGTTTGGCCCAACGATGAAAAAGATAGCGCAAGCGCGCGGCTTTGCGTTCGACGCCGAGGCTCTCGTGAAAGTTGAGGGCTTCGCCGATGGCGAGAAAATTGGCTTCGGGATGCGTACCGATTTGCTCGAACTTGCGAATGTTCGCGTCGAGCGATTCGTCAGCGGGCATCAGCGGCCATACGTCTTTGATGCGGCTTTTGCGGACGTACAAAAAACCCGTTCCGTGCGGCGCATAAAGCCATTTGTGCAGGCTCGTGCCGTAAAAGTCACAATCCAGATCGGCGTGTTTGAAAGGAAACTGCGCGAAGGCGTGCGCGCCGTCCACGATGGTTTCGATGCCACGCGCGCGCGCCATTTGCACGATCTTTTTGACCGGAAAGATTTGTCCGGTCACGTTCGTGATGTGGCAAAAATGGATGAGCTTGGTCTTTGGCGTAATCGCCTTTTCAAACATCGTTACGAGTTGGTCGGGCGAGTCAATCGGCGGCGTGAAGTTCACCTTTTTGATGACCAGGCCTTCGCGCCGTTCGCGTTGCCGCCACGTAGCCAGCATGCGCGGGTAATCCTGTGCGGTCGTGAGAATTTCGTCGCCACGTTGGAAGTCCAAACCGAGTTGGCAAACTTCGAGCGATTCGGTGGCGTTGCGCGTGATCGCCATTTCTTCAGGGTCGCAACCGAAGGCTTTGGCTAAACGCTTGCGGACGCCTTCGCGTTGCGGTTCGAGAACGCGCCACATCGTATAAGTCGGTGCCTGGTTCGAGTATTCGAGATAGCGGCGCATGCTTTCTTGCACGATGCGCGGCGAAGGGCTGGTTCCGCCGCTGTTGAAATAGATCAACGAACGATCAACGGTAAAAGCCTGTTGAATCTCGTGCCAATAATCTTCGTTCTGCGCCACGTCTTCGGGCGCGGCTCCGGTGACGAAACGGTTGGCGTCGGCGATGCGTTCAATGCCTGTTTCATTGAAACTGGCAATTGCTGCGCTTGCCGATAAACTGCCTAAAAAAATTCTGCGCGAAAGTGACGACATAGAACACTCCTGTGGAAAACTTAGACCTCATCCTGTTTCATGGTTAGCGAAGCTAAAGCGAAACTAAAACTGCCTTTACGCCGACGTAAGACCGTTTCGTCTAGTGAGGCTAACTACCTCTATCCCCAACATCTGGCGTCTTGTGCTGGCTGTTTTGCTGTGTTAGCCTCACGGCCTTCATTAGGATAGTAACCCGCAATCAAACCGTTAATTAAGTTATATTTGCCGGTTTTAGTGGAAGTAAATCCACAGGTTTTCCACATGTGGAAAACCTGTGGATTTCTATCTGTGCCCGATAAATTTGCCCGGCGTTCGTAAACCACTCGTTGCTCCAACTGCCTGTGGTAGCTCATTGCTAAAAGAACGCGGGATTCGAACGTATTTCAAGAACATCAGGAATTGAGCAATGAGCAGCGTCAACACATGGGATTCAGTTTTAGCGGCAATTGAGAAAAGGGTCAATCACGAAAGTTTCGTGACGTGGTTCAAGCCTATATCTTTCATCAGCGCCGACGACTCAGCCGTATTGCTGAAAACGCCCGATCAGGTTTTCGGCGATTGGATTCTTAACAATTACCGCGAGACGCTCGAAGAAGCCCTGGAAGAAGTTGGCCTCGCCAATCTTGAGATCAAGTTTTTGGTATCTTCGGCGTCAGATGCGACAGCCGAAACTGACTCAGCCACGATAACGGCTCCCACAACCGACAATCAGGTTTTGCGTTCGGAGGTTTCGGCCAACCAATCGAAATCATCGCATGCTTACGTCAACGAACGCGATGCTTCTTCGTCGCGGATGATGGATGGCGACAGTTCGGACTTCAACCTGAACGCAAAATACACCTTCGACACTTTTGTCGTAGGCTCAAGCAATCAGTTCGCGCACGCCGCCGCGTTGGCCGTAGCCGATTCGCCTGCCAAGACTTACAACCCGCTTTATATTTACGGCGGCGTGGGACTCGGCAAAACCCACTTGATGCACGCCATTGGGCAGCGCGTGCGCGAACTCAATCGGCACTTGCGCCTGAGTTACATTTCGTCTGAACGCTTTATGAACGAATTGATCAACGCGATTCGTTATGACCAGACGATGACGTTCCGCGAAAAGTACCGCTCAATTGACGTACTGCTGATTGACGACATTCAATTTCTGGCGGGCAAGGAACGCACGCAGGAAGAGTTCTTCCATACGTTTAATGCGCTTTATGATAATCAGAAACAGATCGTCATTTCGTCAGATTGCCCGCCGCGCGAAATCCCTACGTTAGAAGAGCGGCTGCATTCGCGCTTTGAGTGGGGCTTGATTGCTGACATTCAACTGCCCGACCTTGAAACCAAAGTCGCCATCCTGCGCAAAAAGGCCGAACTCGAAAAGCTCGACTTGCCCGATAACGTAGCCCTTTTTATGGCGAGCAAGATTCGGTCGAACATACGCGAACTCGAAGGTTCGCTGGTGCGGCTGACGGCGCTGTCTTCGTTGAAAGGCGAACCAATTTCGCTGCCACTGGCGCAAGAAGCCCTCAAGAACATCGTGGA
>JANNUY010000725.1:0-3101 GCA_031414155.1 Acidobacteriota bacterium | reverse complement strand
CCGACCAGAAAAGCGGGACAAGCTCAATCAGCGCCGAATCAAAAATAATTTTGCAATGTCCACTTACCCATATGCCCCCCTGGCGCTCTCATCCGTCGAAACCTATCCGCTCGCTTCGCGCCCCAGCAAGGTGACGGTGCGAGATTTCGCGCGCCCGCTGACCGAAGCCGAAGCGCACGCAAGCCTTGCGCTGTTTGACTCGCTGCCGCGCCTGCTCGCGGCTGATTCGTTGCGCGCGGTGGCCGCTGCCATTATTCAAGCCAAGCAAAAACAACGCGCCATCATTTGGGGCATTGGCGGACACGTCATCAAGACCGGACTCGCGCCGGTGTTGATTGATCTGATGCGGCGCGGTTTCGTCACCGCCGTAGCGATGAACGGTTCGTGCATCGTGCATGATTTCGAGATTGCGCTAGCGGGTTGGACTTCGGAAGACGTAGACACCGCGCTCACCGACGGTACGTTTGGGATGGCGGAAGAGACCGGGCGCATGCTCAACGAAGCCATCATCTCTAGTGTCGGAGGGGGCGCACGCGACAAGATTGGTTTGGGCGAAAGCGTTGGGCGAATGCTGACGGCTGCGCAACCAGAGTTCGCGGCGTATTCATTGCAACACGCGGCATACGCGATGAAAGTGCCTGTGACCGTACACGTCACGTTGGGTACGGACATCTTGCACATTCATCCACAGGCCGACGGCGCAGCGATTGGCGCGGCTTCGCATCACGATTTCAAATTGTTCGCGTCGCTCGTGCGCGAACTCGACGGCGGCGGTGTATATCTCAACATCGGTTCCGCCGTCACGCTGCCCGAAGTCTTTCTGAAAGCCATCACCGTCGTACGCAACCTCGACCATTCGTTGCAGGATTTCACCACGGCGAATTTCGATTTCATTCAACACTATCGCCCGCAAACCAATGTTGTCAGGCGTCCCGTGGCGAACGGCGCGGGACGCGGATACAGCCTGACAGGACATCACGAGTTGATGATTCCGTTGTTGGCAGCATTGTTGATTGGTTCAGATACGTCAGATCGTTGAGAGAATTTAGCCACGGGGGAAGATGGGGACACGGGGAAAGAGTGAGAGGCATAAAAATAAAAGCAAAAGGTTGATGTCTTTCCACCAACTGATTCTTCCCCTGAAATCCCCTCTTCCCCCGTGGCTAACTCTGTGGCTGAATGTTTATGAATATGACCACCACTAATGCGCGCTTTGAGGCGCTCAATCATTTGATCGGAAACACGCCGTTGCTAGCGGTGCATTATCGCTATCGCGGACGCGAGCGGGTGATTTATGCGAAGGCTGAACACCTGAATCTCACGGGCAGCATTAAAGACCGCATGGCGTTGCACATCCTGCACAAGGCTTATGACGAAGGCCACATCCGCGCGGGCGACAAAATTATCGAAGCGACGAGCGGCAATACGGGCATTGCGTTTTCTGCGATTGGCCGCGCGCTCGGCCACGACGTAACCATTTTTATGCCCGACTGGATGAGCCGCGAACGCGTCGCATTGATTAGCAGTCTGGGCGCGCAAATCGTACCCGTCAGCAAAGAGCAAGGGGGATTCTTGGGGAGCATTCGCATGACCGAAGAACTCGCCGCGCGCGAAGCCCAGACATTTTTGCCGTGCCAGTTTACCAACTGCGCCAACGTCGAAGCGCACGAGACGACGACCGGCCCCGAATTGCATCGCCAACTGGCAACGCGCGGCTTGCAACCCGCCGCCTTTGTCGCGGGCGTAGGCACGGGCGGAACGATTATGGGTACGGGGCGTTACCTGCGCGCGCACTTTCCGGCGATCAAGTTGCATCCGGTCGAACCGGCTGAATCGCCTACGTTAAGCACTGGCTGCAAGGTCGGGCATCACCGCATTCAAGGCGTGAGTGACGAATTCATCCCCGCCATCGTCGAACTGCAAAACCTTGATGAAGTCATCAGCGTGAACGATGGCGATGCGATTTTGCTGGCGCAAAAATTAGCGGCGCAGCTTGGGCTAGCGGTAGGCATTTCCTCCGGCGCGAATTTTATTGCGGCACTCAAAGCGCAAAACGAATTGGGCGATGAGGCCGTAGTCGCTACGGTGTTTTGCGACGACAACAAAAAGTATTTGAGTACGGATTTGCTGCGCGAAGAACCCGCGCGCGACGGCTATCACAGCCCTGAGGTTGAGTTGTTACATTACGAAACCATCGGAAGGCTTTAACCTGGGTACGCGCGCGTCCTCGCGCGCTCCCGTAACCCAAGCGCGCGGGGACGCGCGCGTACCCACGAACTTTATGCCACGAATTTTAGTTACTAACGATGACGGCTATTTTGCCGAAGGAATCAAAACGCTCGCTGCTGCTTTGCAAACGGTGGGCGAAGTTTTCATCGTCGCGCCCGCGACTGAACAAAGCGCGACTTCGCATTCGCTGACGCTGACGCGCCCGCTGCGCGTGAGAAAGCATGATGAGCATCATTACACGGTGGACGGTACGCCGACTGATTGCGTGATTTTGGCGGTGACGACGATTTTGAAAGATACGCCCCCTGACATCGTCGTCTCTGGCATCAACCACGGCGCGAACTTAGGCGATGACGTAATCTATTCGGGTACGGTCGCCGGTGCGCTCGAAGGCGCGCTCTGCGGCTTGCCGGGCATCGCCGTTAGTTTGTATGCACGCGAAGGCGATTTCACGCACGCGGCGGAATTCGCCGCGAAAGTCACCAGCAAGGTTTTGGAAGAAGGCTTACCGCCGCACACGATCTTGAACGTCAACGTGCCCGTCGGCCCCGTGCGTGGCGTGCGTTGGGTCAGGCAAGGAATGAAAGGCGCGCAGACCACCATCACCAGCGGAACCGATCCGCGCGGGCTGCCTTATCTATGGATTGGCGCGCAACGCTTCCGCGATGACCCCGCGCCTGACACTGATTACGCCGCGATGCGCGACGGTGTTGTTTCGATCACGCCGTTGCGCGCTGATTTGACTGATGATGCTTTGCTCGAAAAGTGGAAAGGCTGGGACGGGCGCTAACGTGGATATAAAACTCACTCACAACCTAAAACTAACTTACCAGCAAGACACGCCTGCTTACGCGCGGCAACGCGCTGAGATG
>JANNUY010000724.1:0-2136 GCA_031414155.1 Acidobacteriota bacterium | reverse complement strand
TTTGTCCGGCGTGATAAAGCGCGTGTTGAATCGCGCCGTGAATTTCGGAGTAAAGCAGGCGGTTGCGATTGGGCGCTTGGTCATTGAGTTGAGCGTCAGTCATTTGCACAAGCTGTTCGCGTAAGGCTGTCGCGCTCGCGTGAAGTTGCAGCTTTGCCTTTTCCCAAGTGGTTTCGGTGGCTTCCTCAGCCGCTGAGAAATTTACTTCTTCGCTAATTTCTTGGCTGCTGATTTCTTCGCCGTTGAGCCGCCGCAACACTACGTTTTCCCAAAACGCTATGTGGTGAACCAGTTCCCAAATACTGTGCGCGTTGGGTATCGGATGCGCAATGGCTTGTTCCGCCGTCACATCGGCCAGCAATTCATTAAGCGACGGGCCGTGCCAGGCTGCGCCGTGATGGGCGCGGTGCAATTGGTCTTGTATGCGTTCGATCTCAGTCATTATTTTACCTTTGGTTTTTCCAGCACGATGAAATGCTGTTGAGGCAGAAAATTTTTCACTTCGACGAATTTCAGCCCGACGAATTCCTGCTCTTTGCGCACCTGCTTCACGGTCATCTTGTGCAATGGCTTGATCGGCACGGCTTCGTCTTCGCCGCGATATTCGATTTGAATGATGCGCCCGCCGGGTTTCAAGGCCTTGAAGACGCTTTGCATCATCTCAAACGGAAACGCGAACTCGTGATAGACATCCACCATCAGCACCACGTCAACGGAGCTTTCCGGCAAGCGCGCGTCCTGTTCGCTACTTTTCACCGCCGTGAGGTTGGCGGCTTTGAGTTCGGTTTTGCGTTTGTTCAGCACTGCGATCATTTCATCTTGCAGATCTACGGCATAAACCTGTCCTTGCGGTACGAGCGGCGCGAGGCGAAACGAAAAATAGCCCGTGCCTGCGCCGACGTCAGCGACGACATCGGTGGGCTTGAGCTTCATTTCTTTGACGACGCGGTCGGGCTGTTCTTCTTCGATGCGCTCAGGGCGTTCGAGCCAATCCGCGCCGACGAAGCCCATCACAAACGTAATCTCGCGCCCCTGATACCACTTGCCAATGCCGTCGGGCGAACCTTTGGCGCGCGTTTCATACAAGGCGGGCGTGGGTGTCGCGATAGCTTTTTGCGGTGCGGCAGTTTGTTGCGCTGGTTGCATCAAACAACCGCTAAAACTCATTACACCAAGCAACAGTAACGGAACAAACTTGGCCACAGAGACACAGAGACACAGAGGCAAAAGAGTGGGTAGAGAGGTCGTCTCTCCAACCAGATTGCCTTGCTCTGCGTCTCTGTGCCTCTGTGGCAATTCTTCTGTCTTTTGCATAAAGCTCATTTCTTTTCGATGCGATAAAGATGCGAACGCGAACGCAGATACATCGCCTTGCCGACCAGCGCAGGCGAAGCCAAAAAGCCATCGCCTAATTGATTCTCAGCGAGCTTTTCAAACGTACGCGCAGGTTTAATTACTGTGGTTTTGCCGTCTTCGCTAAACAGCCAAACCTTGCCGTCGGCATAAACGGGCGACGCGGTGTATTCGCCCGCGAGGCGTTGTTGCCAGACTTGTGTGCCGGTTTTGGCTTCGATGCAACTGGCGATGCCGGTGTCGCCGATCATAAAAATAAGGTCGTCAATCAACAGAATTGAAGGCTTGTTCGATACGCCGCGTTTCACTCGCCAAGCAACGTGGGAATCGTCCAGCAAGCCGTTGCCGCCGATGCGCACGGCATAAAGCTGACCGGCGGAAAAACCGGTCGGATAAAAAATCATGCCGTGGCCGATGACCGGGCGCGTACTCGCTGAGTGCTGCCCGCGTTCCTCGATGCGCCAGAGTTCCTTGCCGGTGAAAGGGTCGTATGAATAGGCCGCTTTCGCGCCGAGGCTGATCATCTCCCACCGTCCGTTGAGTTGCGCGACCTGTGGCGTAGCGAACGCTTTGCGCCAATCGCCGTCATCTTTGATCTTGCCGTTGACATCAATGTCTTTGAAATCAATCGAACGTTTGGTTTGCCATACGGTCTTGCCGGTCTTCTTATCCGACGCGACGACGTATTGCTTATCGCTGCCGTCGAAGTGCATCAGCAACAGGTTCTGAAAAATCACAGGCGAAGAACCTGAGCCGCGAAAGTGATTGCATTCAAAATCGGTG
>JANNUY010000723.1:0-10676 GCA_031414155.1 Acidobacteriota bacterium | reverse complement strand
AGCAATTCCAATGCTGCCATACCAGTAGCAGCGACGGCGACTTCGTAACCCTCTGCCTGCAATTGAAATTTCATGAGGTCGAGCATGGCCGGGTCGTCGTCAATCGTGAGGATTCTCGTCTTGGTCATCGTGTTGTTCATTAATAGATTCCCCTTCATATACAGATTGTCACTCCTCAAGAAATTGGTAGGGCAGGTTTGCAACCTGCCTTAACCCACATTTTTGCAGCTTTGCGCCGGAGGCGCAGCGGATATTAGCCGGGTGAAACCACCGGAGAGGCCGCCAACATTAACGTTGCGCTCCGGCAGGAGCGCGGGACAAGAATTACTTTTGCTATTCATTCATTAGTCCAGCACCCCATCCGGGGTGCGCGTGCTTGTCGCCTCGTTTCCCGTGGTTTCACCACCGGAAACTTTCAGGGCAAAAGGCATTTATCGCAATGCCCAAAAATGTGGGTAAAGGCAAGGTTAATAACCTGCCCGGCAAAAACCTCAGATCGTTTCGCTCGTTTCTGCTTCCTTAGCCTGACGTTGCAGCCGCGCCGCGCTCAAGAGTTCAGGCAGCTTGGCAAAATCGAGCGGCTTGACCAGATGATGGTTAAACCCGGCTTCCCGCGTGCGCTGGCGGTCAGAAGGTTGGCCCCAGCCTGAGAGCGCGACGATCAGCGTATGCGGCAATTGCTCACGCAAGCGCGTGGCGACTTCGTAACCATCCATGTCAGGCAAGCCCAAGTCCAGAAACATCAATTCGGGTTGATATTCGAGCGCCACCCGGATGGCGGTTGCGCCGTCATAAGCCCGTCTGACTTCGTGTCCTTCCAGCGTCAGCAGCGTGTCCATCATCTCTACCGAATCGGCGTTGTCGTCTACGACCAGCACACGGCAAGCTGTTGCGTTCGTCGCCATCGGGGGCGAAGCGGCGACAACGAGGGCAAGCTGTTGATCGGCGGCGAGCGGCAGGCGCATGACGAATTCGCTGCCGCGGTTCGTGCCTGCGCTGTAGGCCGTGACCGCGCCGCCGTGCATCTCGGCCAGTTGTTTTACCAGACTCAAGCCGATGCCGAGTCCTTGCGCACGGTGGCTCGCCCGCACGCCCTGTGAGAACAGGTTGAACACGTGCGGCAACGTCTCTGGCGCAATGCCGATGCCGGTGTCTTTGATGCGGATGACCACTTGCGCGCCTTCGCGGGCGGCGGTCAACCAAATGCTGCCGCCGGGTTGGGTGTAACGCACAGAGTTCGTCAGCAGGTTGAGGAAAACCTGGGTCAGCCGGGTCAGGTCGGCATCCAGGTAAAGCGGTTCGGCGGGCAACGCGACGGTCAATTCGAGGCGGGCGGCGTCAGCCAGCGGACGAATTGTTTCGAGCGCCAACGTGACGGCGGCGGCTAGCTCGACATGTTCGATTTGCAAATTGATCTTGCCCTGCGTGATGCGCGAAACGTCCATCAGGTCGTCCACCAGCCTGACAAGCTGCCCTATTTGCCGTTCGATGACTTGGCGCGCCATCGCGCCTTTCTCCTCGTCGCCGTGTCGCATGATTTCGAGGGCGGGGCGGATGGCTGCCAGCGGGTTGCGCAATTCGTGCGCCAGCGTGGCCAGAAATTCGTCTTTGCGGCGGTCGGCGTCTTTCAAGGCTTCTTCGGCGCGGCGCACGTCCTCGATGTCGGTGTTGGTTCCGAACCAGCGCACGACGTTGCCGTTTGCATCTCGAATCGGCGATGCCCGCGATAGAAACGAACGATATTCGCCGTCTTTCGAGCGCAATGGAAACGTGTCTTCCCACGCTTCGCCTGAAGCGATGTGCCGTTTGAACTTTTCTAACACGCGGTTTATTTCGTCGGGGTGATGAACCGTTTGCCAGCCCCAGCCCTGCATTTCTTCGAGCGTCGTTCCCGTGTAATCAAACCAGCGTTCGTTGTACCAAAAAATATAGCCCGCCGCGTCCGTTATCCACGCGAATTGCGAGATTGAATTGGCGAGGTTGCGGAATTTTTCTTCCGATTCGCGCACGGCGTCTTCGGCAGCCTTGCGGTCTGAGATGTCGAGTGAGAAAGCCAGCACACTGACCGGTTGGTTTTTAACATCGCGGACGAGCGAGATGCTGTTGCTGACCCAGACGGATGATCCGTCTTTGCGCCGGTAACGCTTTTCCATCACCAGGGCTTCGCCGGTCATCAACACTCGCTCAAAAAGTCCCTGCTTCCCCACCAAATCTTCTTCGTGCCTGAGGTCTTGCAAGTGCATTTGCATTAACTCTTCCCGCGCATAGCCGGTCAGCTCGCAAAATCTGTCGTTGACCAGCAGGTATTTTCCGGTCAGATCGGTTTGCGCGATGCCCGCCATTGCCTGACTGAAGATGGCGCGCAGGTTGTCTTCCGAGCTTTGTAAATCGTCGGCGGCGCGTTTGAGTTTGGTGATGTCTTGAAACGACAGCACAACGCCGTCAATGCGGTCATCCAGCGTCCGATACGGAGCCAGGCGCGCCAGATAACGGCTGTCGTCTTTGCCGCCGCGCATTTCGCGCTCTTTCGGGCGCAACGTTGCCAGCACTTGCGCAGCGTCTTCGACTAGAAAGCCGTAGTTGAGTTTGTTCGTGATGTGTTCGATCGGTCTGCCGATGTCTGCCGGGATGACGTTAAAAAGTTCCGCGGCGCGCGGCGTGAAGCGTTTGATTTGCAAAGCGCGGTCGAGAAAGATCGTGCCAATGTCGGTTGATTGCATCAGGTTTTGCAGGTCGGAATTGGCGTGGCTGGCTTCATCCACTTTGCTCTTGAGTTCGTGATTGACGGTGGTCAATTCTTCGTTGACTGACTGCATCTCTTCCTTGCTGGTCTCGAGTTCCTCGCTGGCCGAGCGCAATTCTTCGTTGATCGCCTGCAGTTCCTCGTTCGAGGCTTTCAGTTCTTCGGTCGAAGTCTCGCTCTGTTCGAGCGTGCTGCGCAGACGGTCTTTCGTCGTTTGCAGTTCTTCCTCAAGTCCTTGCACGACTGTTTCCATCGCCTTTTCTCCGGCAAAGGCGTCGGCGATAAAGCCCTCTTCACGGGCGGCGGGCGCGTCTTTTTCTTCCTCGAAAATGACCAGCAGAAAACCCGCATCCGAGGGGCGCACGATCAGATTGACCAACCGCTCAGCGCCTTCCAGCTTGACGCGGATGCGTCGCGCCTCGCTCGGAGCGCCCGCCTGTTTCGCCGCCATCAGCGTGGAGCGCAAGTCGAGTTGCAAAGCCGGATGCGCGAGTTTCAACAGATTGCGCGAAGGCTCGCCGCCGGCGAAGCGCAAAAAACGTCCGGCGTGTTCCGACGAATGCACGATGTCGTAATCTTCGTTGACCAGCACCGAAGGCGGCGCGTATTGCTCGACCAGTTTCAGATGAGTCGCGGCGAAAGAACCCTCCGGCTCGTATTCGTCGGCTTGCGCTTCGGGAATTTTGACCACCCATTTGCCTTGGATCGGCATGGCGGGCAAAGGGTGGTGCGCCAGCCCCGGGCGGCAGCGATAAATCCGCTGCTTTTTGTCAACGGCGGTGAACAGCGCGGTCTGGCTTTCGGCGGTCTCCGACGAACCAAGAAACAAAAATCCGTTATTGCGTAGCGCGAAATTGAAAATCTCCAGCACTCTATCCTGCGTTTCGCGGTTGAAATAAATCAGCAGGTTGCGGCACGTCACCAAATCCAGCCGCGAAAACGGCGGGTCGCGCAGCAGGTTGTGCGGCGCGAACAAAACCATCTCGCGCAATTCTTTTTTGACGCAATAAGTATTGCCTTCCTTGTCGAAAAAGCGGCGCAGGCGTTCGGGCGAAACGTCGGCGACAATCACTTCGTCGTAGCGGCAATCGCGGGCCGAGCGGATGGCTTCTTCGTTGATGTCGCTGGCGAAGATTTGAATCTTCGGTGCGTCGGTTATTCTGGCGGCGTGTTCGCACAGCAGCATCCCCACCGAATAGGCTTCCTCGCCCGTCGCTGATCCCGCCACCCAGACGCGAATCGTGTCAGCCTGCGTTTTACCCACGAATAATTGTGGGATCACTTCCTTTTCGAGCGCCGCAAACGCTTCTTGGTCGCGGAAAAAGTTGGTGACGGTGATGAGCAAGTCGCGCAGCAGTTGTTGCACTTCGTCGGGGTTTTCGCGCAGCAGCACCAGGTAAGCCGGGATGTCTTCGAGTTCACGAACTTGCAGACGGCGGGAGATGCGCCTGAGCAGCGTCGGGCGTTTGTAATTCATGAAATCGTGCCCCGTGCGCACGCGCAACAGCGTCAGGACTTCGCGCAGCGCATCCGGTTCGATCTTGCGCGCCGACTTTTCCGCCACCTTTTCCGGTTCGGCTTTCTGCTCATCGGGAATTTCGATTTGTTCCGCCAGCCTGCCCAGCCGCATCAGTTTTCCCGGTATTTCAGCGACGGGCAAAACCATGTCTACCAGGCCGGTGTCAATCGCGCTGCGCGGCATCCCGTCGTATTCGGCATCTTCAGGACTTTGCGCGAAGACGAAGCCGCCGAATTCCTTGACGCGCTTCATGCCTAACGTCCCGTCCGAACCCGTGCCGGAGAGAATAATGCTGACGGCGTCTTTGCCGTAAGCGTCGGCCAGCGAACGGAAAAACCAATCAATCGGGACGCGATTGCCTTTGATGTGGTCGGGTTCTTTGAGTTTGATCAGGCCGTCCAGCAACTCTAAATGTTTGGCGGGCGGAATGACGTAAACATGGTTCGGTTCGACTTTAACGGTTTCAGTAACTTGCGCCACGGGCATCGCTGTGTGCGTCTGGATGATATGAGCGAGGATGCTTTCGTGCTGGTCTGAAAGGTGGAGGATGACCACAAACGCCATCCCCGATTGCGCGGGCATGGCGGTGAAAAATTGCTTCAACGCGCCGATGCCACCGGCTGACGCGCCGATGCCCACCACCAAAAATCCTGGCTGGTTCGAATGCGGTTGCATGTCTTGCCCGTTACTGCGCGGCTCGTGTGAAGGCAAAGATTTTTCATTCATATCGGGATTCTCGTGACGGTAATTTCGTGGCAGTGCTGTTAGCTTAAGCGACCATTCCAATAATACCAATAAGTCCAGCGGGGGAGAACTTATATAGCATTCAAGAAAATGGGTTCTGCGCTGGAGGCGCAAAGGATATTAGCCGGTGGTGAAAGCACCGGAACGCTTATGTCAAAATTGACAAGCCTGAAAGCGCGATAGACCGAAGCTACGTCCTGCGCCCTTTCAGGGCGCGACATTACGTTGCGCTCTTCCCGGTGGTTTCACCAGCGGCTAATATCCGCCGTCCCTTCGGGACTTCCTGCGGAAATTCTTTTTCTTGAAATCTATGGTTTGAGCCGCTGACTCATAATTGAAATCCTTCCCCTTCCTGCTCGACCACCTCTCGTCCAGTTAAACTAGCTGCCACTAACACTAATTCCGTCAGTTCAACGGGTTTGGGTAAATGCATCTCGAAACCGGCCGTGAGTGCGCGCACGCGGTCTTCCGGTCGCCCGAAAGCCGTCAGCGCCACTGCGGGAATACGTCCGCCCTGCGCAGGGGGCAGGCTTCTAATTCTGCGCATCAACGAATAGCCGTCTTCGCCGGGCATGCTGATATCTGAAACAAGCAAATCAGGCAGACGAACCGCGTCGGCAATCAGGCGATAGGCTTCACTCGCCAGACTGGCCGTCATCACTTCGGCTCCTTGTTGCCGCAACACTGTCGCCACCAGATCGCGCGCGTCGGCTTCATCGTCTACGACGACAATCAACAAGCCGCGCAACCAAGCCGTCTTAGCCTTTTTTGCTTTCTTTTCAGCCCGCCCAAACGGCAATAAAGATGGCGGTGTTGTCTGAGCGTTTTGCATGCTGACGGCGCGATAAGGCAGGTTGACGATGAAGCTGGTGCCTTGGCCTGCGCCTGCGCTTTCCGCTGTGACCGTCCCGCCGTGTAATTCCACGATATGTTTGACGAACGAGAGGCCGAGTCCCAAACCGACGCGCCACCCGCCTGGTTCCGCCGCTTGCCAATAGCGCTGAAAGACGTGCGGCAGGTCTGCTGCCTGTATGCCCTTGCCCGTATCGCTCACCGTGATGCGCACAAATGGATCGGCCCGTTCGAGCTTGACTGAAACAGCCCCCCCATGCGGTGTGAATTTGACGGCGTTGGCGACCAGGTTCCAGATGACTTGTTCCAGCCGCGCCGCATCGCCCGTGATCACGTCGGCTTCGGTCGCCAGTTCAACACTGCATTCGACCTCTTTGGCTTCCCAGGCCGGACGCATCACCTCCATCGCCGAACGTATCACCACACTCAAAGAAACGGGACGCACATTGAGCTTGAGCTTGCCTGAAACGATGCGCGCAATATCCAGCAAGTCTTCGATCAGCCGTTTTTGTTTTTCAGCACTATGTTCGATGACCGCCAGCGCCTCGGCTTGCGCATCCTGATCTAACGCGCGCGACCGCAACACTTTGGTCCAGCCGAGAATGGCCGAGAGCGGCGACCGCAGGTCGTGTGTGATTTGCGCCAGAAATTCGTCTTTGGCGCGATTGGCAGCCTCGGCAACGGCGCGCGTTTGCTGCGCTTCGACGAGCAAACCGGCGCGCTCCGCTTCGAGTTGCTTGCGCGCTGTGATATCCAGATGCGAAACCACTGCGCCGCCCGGCGCGAGCGGTAAGGGCGTCACTTGCATAGAGAACCAATGCTCGCTCTGCGACTCGTGGCAGGCATATTCCAGCTTGAATTCCGCCGCGCCTGCCAGCACGGCCCGCACACCCGCTGCGGCCACGCCTGTTTCTGCGCCCAGCCGCTCGCACGCCGCCAGGTAACTGTCGCCCAGAATGCCATGCCCGCCATTATTTTCACCCGAGAATTCCTGCCAGGCGCGATTGAGCGCAATGAGATGTCCCGCCTGATCAAGGATGGCGAGTTGTTGCGGCAGCGCGTCTATAACTGCCTGCAAAATTGGGACAGCCTGCGATAATGGATCGAGCGGAAAATCTGGCAGCATTTTGGGAGTTTAATGCGTTTCGACCTTTTTCACGATTCGGTAATGAGAACACGTAGTCCCGCCTTCAGACGGAAGGTCGTGATAATCGAGTCATTCCGCCTGAGGGCTGGACTACATGCTTGGTGTTATTTTAAGTACGCGGCGCACTGGCCCGCAGCGTCACTTCCGTCCCGCGCCGCAAGTCCAGATCATCGCGACCCTGCACAATGACGGAACCCGCTCCCGCGCCTGCACCCACTGCCGCACCGATGGCAGCGCCTTTGCCGCCGCCGGCAATGGCTCCGATGATTGCGCCGAGCGCCGCACCCACACCGCTGCGAGTCGCCGTCCGCGTGCCTTGATTATCGTCGTCACGAACGCCGCTTTCCTGATCTACGCGCACTTCAGAACCGTCCGTCGTGCGCACGCTTTCCACCGTGCCCGCAAACTCGCCAGTGCGTCCGTCCCGCAAACGTACGCGGTCGAATTCGAGGTTAATGCCCGCGCGCCCCGTGATGCGTCCCGAACGTTGCGCGTCGCGCACGAAGCCTTCGACCACGGCTCCGCTATACGTGCTCGGCGAACGCACGGTGAGCGTAAACCGGTCACCATCGCGCGTGTTTTTCGTGGACAAGTCATTCTCAAGCACCGTGTTCAGTTGCGTTCCATCGGGAATGAGGAACGCTCCATTCCGGCGTTCACTGTTGCGGTCATCTCTACGATCATTTTGACGATCATCACGCCGGTCATTTCGAGAATTGTCATAACTCGGCGTCGTGTTGCCGCCCGCGTATACATCGGCTTGCGCCGTGTCGCTCGTGCGCTCATACATGCTGCGCGCGATCACCGGTTGCCCCAAACGGTCGTT
The DNA here is from genome assembly GCA_031414155.1 of Acidobacteriota bacterium. Classification (GTDB taxonomy): domain Bacteria; phylum Acidobacteriota; class Blastocatellia; order RBC074; family RBC074; genus JACPYM01. The sequence continues at coordinate 2,845 of JANNUY010000723.1, read as the reverse complement.
CGAGAGGCGGCGCGTCACGCGCAATCCACGGCAATTGTCTACCGCCGCAAAAGTCACGGCGTAATCGGCTCCTCGATTGCCCGTCGTAGTCACATCCAGTTGATTGCGTGAAAGCGACGCCCTAACGCTGGCGTCACGGCCTTGCGTCGTCGGTTCAGTACGCGTGCGACCATCCGCCTCAAACGTAACCTGCGGCCCGCGTGTCGAAGCCATCGTTACCATGCGACCGCGTTGGTCGAGCGACAACACCTCTGGGGCTTCGAGCCGACGCACCAAATTGTCGCGCACCTGCTCGCGGTTGCCGCTCAGGTTGCGCGTCGCAATTTCGGCCACGTTACTGGCATCGTCGCTGCGGGATTGATTCAAGCGGTAAGTACCCGTCAGGCACGCTCCATTATTATTGGCGCGCGAGTTAGAGCGCGGGCGCGTTTGCGCCCATGCCAGCGTACTCATGCCGCTCAACGCAATGACCGACCCCAAAGCAATAGATTTTATAAGATTTTTTTTCATTTCGTTTTACCTCCAAAGTGACTTCAGTTCCTTGTGAACATCGTTGAGTAGCAAGCGCCATACCGCTCTAAAAAGCGCAATCTGGCCCACGTTATCGCCTTATTGTGTTCCGTGAAGATGCAAGTGTGTACGCTCTAGCTGCACTATTGTTTTTTATAGGACTTACGCAAACACCAGAATCATTGCCACAGAGCAACTGCGTAAGTCCTCTAGGTTTTAAGTCGAACAAAGCCACCGCCAGCAAGTCGCCAACATGGGGTAGTGTTATTATATTGATTGCGGCACAAACGTACATTTCCGACCGGGATCAAGTGTTTGATCGTAATTTGGTCTTCCTGAAACTCGATTCGGTCTACCACCAGGCGCAAAATCTTCTGTTTCGTTTCAAAGCTCGGATGCACGAGGGCATCTTCCATCGTCCGGCAAAATTCTTCGACCGATTGTTTGACGGATTCGTGACGGAGCCGCTCTGTTTCCTGTTGTTCCAATTCCTGCCTTCGTTGCCGGATGCGCGTTTGTTCGTCTTGTATGCGTTGGCGGCGAGCGGTCAGTTCAGCCAACTCCAACGCGCTGGCTTGATACGCATCCAATAACCTTTGCGTCTCACGGTCGAGCGCGGTGAGCCGTCGCTCCAAACGTCGCTGCTCCTGTTGTTGCGGTGTACCGTCACCTTCGGTTCGGCGCAACTGATATTGCTCCAGCAACAATTGCGGTTCACTGAGCAAATTACTTACGCTTTCCCACACCAGATTTTCAATCAATTCGGCTTGCACGGTACGATTCGGGCAGCCTTGTGGGCGCGTATGCAGCGTTTCTTTTTGCGTGCACAGATAGCGCCGTTTCCGCGTCGCGGGAATGCCAGCGTGGCCGATCATCCGCAGTTGGCAACAACCACAAACCAGCAGCCCTTTGAGCAGGTACTCGTGCTTCTTGTTATTGCGCGGCGCGCGTTCTTTATTGAGCTTCATTTGTTGCTGCGCCTGTTCCCATAACTCCAATTCAATGATCGCAGGCACCGCCACCGTAATCCATTCTTCCGGCGGGCGCAGTGTTCTTGAATGCGGGCCGTGTTTGCGCGGCTGATCCACCGGCATGTTCTTGCGTTGGGCGGGCTGCTGAATCTGCCGGTTGTAACAGTAGCGCCCCGCATAGACCGCATTCCGCAGTATGTTGTACACCGTGCCGCCCGCCCAGCGCGCGTTGCCACGACGTGTGAGATGCCCGGATTCATTGAGCCGTTTGACGATTTGGTAGGTCGAGAGTTGTTCGTCTACCAGCCAATGAAACATCTGTCGCACCACTTCAGCTTCGCCTTCATGGATGACCAAGCGCGACGGGCAAATGTCGGTTTTGGGCACGTAGGTGTAGCCATACGGCCCTTCCTTGAGCCAGAACTGTCCGGCTTTCGCCGCGTGCAAACGCCCGCGTCGGCAACGCTCCTGAATCAGCGCGCGTTCGTATTCGGCAAAGACGCCTGCGACTTCGCGCATCATCCGATCAGCGGGCGTATCGCCAAAGGGCTGCGTGACGAAGACCACTTCGCAACCGGTGCGTTCAAACTCTTCCAACAAGATGTATTGATAAGCGAACTGGCGCGCCAAACGATCCGGCGAAAGAATAATGACTGCCTCAATTTCGCCCTGCGCGACGGCGTCGCGCAACTGATCCAGCGCGGGGCGATCCAGCCGTGCGCCGCTGCAACCGTCATCCTGATAGATGTGTGGTGGACTGATCTGATAATCGTGCGCGGCGGCGTATTCCTGCAACGCAGCCAACTGCGAAGCGATGGTTTCATTTTGCTGTTGTTTAAGACTGGAAACACGGGCGTACAAAGCGGCGATTTTCATGACTTTCCTCCGGGGCTGGCCGACGCAGCCAAAGCGCGCGGCAGTTCTGGGTCCGGTGAGGCGGTAACGGTGCGTTGACGCTGGGCTTCCTGCGTTAGTAACTCAATGACCAACCGCAAACGGCGTTGGGCATCGCGCGCGAAGACCGGCTCTAACCGCACAACAGGCGGGGGCTTCTTTTTGGGCATGGGCATTCCTTTCACAGACAAGTTTTGGGTCGCTGGGAGAGCAATCCATGTTCTGCGAAAAGCAACGCCTTCCCTTAATCACCCCGCATCCGGCGGCGCGCCCGGAGGTGTTCAATTGGTTGACAAAGATCGAATTTCAGAAAATGTCCGTTTGTAACGCTATCAATATAATGACACTACCCCAAGAAGCACGTCGTCTCTTGACCCGTGCCATTGCCGGGCAAGTCAGCGCACAGGTCAGGCCGAAAGTGATGCTGCTGGAAGCGATTGAATTCCTGCTTGAGCACCGGATTGCGCTGC
>JANNUY010000722.1:0-10747 GCA_031414155.1 Acidobacteriota bacterium | reverse complement strand
CAACTCAGCTATCGCAGCGGCGCAAATAATCCACAGGGCAATTTCGGCGGCGGTGGTGGCGGTAATTTTGGTGGCGGCGGATTCGGCGGGCCAAGAGGTTTTCCCGTCTTGAAGGACTTGATCGCGCAAACCGATTTGAATGGCAAGACCGGCAACTTTCTCGCCAGCAACGAAGACTTCGAGTTCGTGCGCGACATGCATCGCAAGAACATGATCAGTCCCGTCGTAGGCAATGTCGGCGGAACCAAAGCCCTCGCCGCTGTGGGCGATTACCTGAAGAAAAACGGTTTCACGGTGACGGCTTATTACATGTCGAACGTTGAGCAATACGTGATCGAAGACAGCGCGCTGTTTGCATCTTTCGTCGCCAACATACGCAAGCTGCCGTTGACGGATAAGAGCCTGTTCATTCGTTCAGCGTCAGGACGCTTCGCGCATCCGGCGCGCTTGCCCGGTCATCGTGCGGCAACTCTGTTGCAGTTGATGAATGTTTTCGTAAAAGATTTCGACGCAGGGCTGTATAAAAGCCATTTCGATTTGGTGACGACCAATTACATCGCGCCCAATAAACCGGAAGAGAAACCACAAGAAAAACCGCAATAAGATTGCTGACAAAGCAGCGACAGATTGCCACAGAGGCACAGAGTCACAGAGTCACAGAGATTTTTCAGAAATACTTAAAAGCCTTGTACTTCTCTGTGACTCCGTGCCTCCGTGGCAATCTTTTCCGTCTTTAACTTTTATGCTCAACAAAGTACTCATTCTTTCAGCCTCAGCCGGAGCCGGTCACATTCGTGCTGCGCAAGCGTTGGAGCGCGCCTTTCAACAAGTCGGAGCCGCCCGCGAGGTTCGCCACGTTGATACGCTGGAATACACCAACAAGCTGTTTCGTACGCTTTATTCAAAGGCCTATATCGAACTCGTCAACAAGCTGCCCGAAGTGCCCGGCTGGTTTTATGACAAGCTCGACAAGCCCTGGCAAAACGAACGGCGGCGACTGGCGTTGGATAAATTGAATACGCGGCCTTTCGTCAAAATGCTGAAAGATTACCAGCCCGATTTGATTGTCTGTACGCATTTTCTGCCCGCTGAAATCGTCTCGTGGCTGAAGGCGAAAGAACGGCTCGCCAGCCGCCAAGCCATCGTCGTGACCGACTTTGACGTACACGCCATGTGGCTCTGCCATCATTACGAACGCTATTTCGTCGCGCGCGAAGAAGCCCGCGTTTATCTCGAAGCCATCGGTATTCCGGCAGATAAGATCACCGTCAGCGGCATTCCGATTGATCCTGTTTTCGCTGAACCCAAAGACAAGCAGGCGATGCGCGCCAAACACGGCTTGCAAGCCGATGTGCCTACGATCTTGATGTCGGCGGGCGGCTTTGGCGTAGGCGCAATGGACGGCCTGATTCAATCTTTACTGCCCATGCAACACGCCGCGCAAATCGTCGCCATCTGTGGCCGCAACGCCGAACTCAAACAACGCATCGAGCAAATGCGCGTGCCATCAGGCAGCTGCGTCACAATCAAACCGATTGGTTATACAACTGAAATGGATGAGTGGATGGCGGCGTCAGATGTCGTACTAGGCAAACCCGGCGGATTGACTACGTCAGAGGCGCTGGCAAAGGGCTTGGTGTTCGTGGTAGTCAATCCGATTCCGGGACAGGAAGAGCGCAACAGCGATTACCTGCTCGAAGCAGGCGCAGGTGTTCGTTGCAACAACCTGCCCGTCCTGGGTTGGAAGCTCGATCAGTTATTAGGCGATCAACCACGTTTTGCCGCGATGCAAACCAACGCGCGCCAACTGGCACGTCCGCACGCCGCGCAGGAAATCGTAACCTCGTTAAGCCAACCTGAGCGTTAATTTCCTGCTGCCACAACTTCAGCGCCTGCTTGCAGCCCCGCATCGCATTACACAGAATAGCGTCGCACTTCCATCAAATCACAAAGGACATCACTGTAATGCAATTGACGGCTGACTTGCTCTGCCAAACCCACTCCAAGCTCGGCGAAGGTCCCGTGTGGGATCATCGCCAGCAAAAACTTTATTGGGTAGACATCGAAGGCTTCGCCTTGCACGTTTACGACCCAGCGACGCACACCGACCGTACCATTGACGTGGGCCAGTTTATCGGAGCCATCGCCTTGCGCGCGTCAGGCGGGCTGGTCGCGGCGCTCAAGAGCGGCTTTGCGACGTTCGATGTGACGACCGAAAAATTCACACCGCTGGCTGACGCCGAATCGCACTTGCCCGGCAATCGTTTCAATGACGGCAAGAGCGATCCCGCCGGAAGATTCTGGGCGGGATCGCTCTTTATTGATGAAGACAAAGGCAAAGGCAAAGGCAATCTGTATTGCCTCAACGCCGATCATTCCGTGCAACTGAAAGTGCCCGGCGTTTCGATCTCTAACGGACTGGCGTGGTCTGGTGACGCCAAGACGATGTATTACATTGACACCGTGGCTGAGTGCGTAGTGGCTTACGATTACAACCACGCGACGGGCGACATCGCCAATCCACGCCGCGTGATCGAAGTGCAAGGCAACGCGCAAGGCTACCCCGACGGCATGACGATTGACGCCGACGACATGCTCTGGATTGCCCATTGGGACGGCGGCAAAGTGCGACGTTGGAATCCGCACACGGGCGCAATCATTGGCGAAATCAGCCTGCCAGTCTCGCGGCCTACGTCGTGCGTATTCGGGGGGAAAGATTTCGATACGCTTTACATCACGTCGGCTTCAACGAGGCTGTCGGCGGAAAGACTGGCTTCGCAACCGCTCGCGGGCAGCTTGTTCGTCTGCCGTCCAGGCGTAAGCGGTTTGCCGATGGATGAGTTCGCCGGATAAGTTGTGCCTATGAACCTTTTCGCTTCGCGCAAACGCATCGTCTTGCTCACATTATTGCTGTTGTTACTCGGCGCAGCCCTCTGGCTGTGGAGCCAGCGCGTACGTCGCGTAAACATGGCGCAATACGTGCCTGAATCCGCGCTCGGCTTTCTCGAAGCCAACAACTGGCCGAAGACGGCGGAACGCTTCACGGCGACGCGCGCGTGGAAGGAACTCGCTCCGGCTTACGGCATCGCGGAGGGCAAAGGCAATTTGTTGAATTATGCCGGCACGCTGGGCGGACTGGCGCAATACACCGGCACGCTCGGCGGCGAAGCGGCGCTGCTGGCGCGTACGCAATTTGCCCTCGTCGTCACTGGCATCGAAGTGCGCGGCTCGGATGACAGCCCTGCGATCAAACCGCGTTGGGTGTTAATCGCCGAAACGCATGCCAGCGAAAGTGCGCTGAAAGAAACCATCGCGGCGCGTTTGCCCGAACTCGCGCAACGTGCGTTCGGCGCGACGAAACGCGAGTCGGGCGAATACGCGGGTGTGCCGATCATCGCGCATAAAGCTGCCGATCAAATCAGCAACGATCCTGACGAGATCAAACAACTGCTGTCGGCGCAATTCGGCAGCACTTGGCTCATCGCTAATCACCCTGAAGCCTTGCGCGCCTGCCTCGACGTACGCCTGGGACGCGCAGCTTCGCTCGCTAATGACGCGCACTTAAAACAAGCGCGCCAGCAGGTCGCTAATGCTGACGACGTATTCGGCTTCGTCACCGGCAATGGCGTAACGCGATTGCTACGTTTTGGTTCTTATATGCTGGCGGGCGGCCCCAGCGCCGCGATTGGCAAGGCCGCGTTGGCCGGAGCCGTCGGCGATATGTTCACTGATTTTGCCAGCCGCGCGACTGACGGCATGGCTTATGGCGCAAGTTTTGAAAACGCCGCCGTGGTTGATCGTTACGCCGTAATGCTCAAGCCCGACTTGCTCAATCAATTGCGCACGGCGTTTAAGGTGAATGAGCAACCGTCGCGCGCACTTGAGTTCGTACCCGCCGCCGCGCGCGAACTCACCGTCATCAAACTCGAAAATCCCGCGACGGCTTTCACCGAAATCGAAAAGGCCATTTCAGCGCGCGTAGGCGTCGCGCAAAGTTTTTTGCTGCGGCATTTTTTGAACAGCGTGCAGGAATCCTTTCTCGGTTTGAAACGCGACGACGCCATCGCCAACGCCATCGGCAACGAAGCTGCCAGCCTAAATTTCACCGATGACGTAGAAAATCGCATCTGGCTGCTTGCCATTCGCAACGAACCACTCGCACGCGGTTTAGTCACCAAAATTCTCGGCGACACGCGCGCTGAAACCCGTGCTGGCGTGACATTATTGAACTCCGCTTCTGACCAACGCGGTTCCGCTGCGTTTCTGAAAGGCTTTCTCGCGCTTGGCAAGCGCGCGCAACTCATTCAACTGATCGAACAGCGCAACAACCTGCTCGCGCAAACGCCGTCGTTTATCGCCGCCTTCAAACCTACGACAGTGGGCGTCACGCTCAGTTACGCTTCGGCCAAAGAAGAAACCGGCGAACTCTTTCACGCCCTCGCCCGCCGCCTTGATGCGAATGCTCCGAGAACAGTCGCGGCGCTCGACGCGCTGCCGCTCACGGTTAGCGTGACTTCGCTCAATCAACAGGCGCTGTTGATTGAATCGTATGGCCCGCTGGGAAACTTTCCGTTGTTTTATGGGTTGGTGCGAGGAATGAGTTACGGCGAGTGAGCGCTTTACGGCTCATCTTCCAAAATAGCAATCAGGTCTTGTGACGTATGCAATATGCGCACGAGATCAACCACATCCTCCAGCACCAGATACAAGATCACGTACTTTTCAAACCCTTTGATCGGCCAGCGGCGCAAACCAAACAAGGCAGGGTTATCCAACACCACGGTCACGCCGATGTAAGGCATTTGCTCCAAGCGTTCCAGTGTCGTTTCAAAAGCATCGAGAAAACGCTCTGCCACTTGTGCATCATCCGTCGCCAGATAAACTGCGTGTTCGGTAAGGTCTTGTGAGACGCGGGCGCGCGCTAGGGCATTCACGATTTTTTCTTTCTGGCTAAAACCCTTTGCCGCACGACGCGGCGCACTTCGCTCAAATCGGCTTTGGTGAGCGGTTGGGCGGGGCCGGAATGCAAGCCTTCCAATAACAAGGTTTCCAGCTTCTCTTCCGCTTTCCGCTTTTGGTCAATGCGTACCAATTCCCGAAAGTACTCGCTCACCGTGCTGTAACCGTCATCCGTTACTCGCTGCTCAACGAAAAGGCGTAACGGTTCAGGTAATGAGATATTCATCGTTGCCATACTAAATCCTCCTAACCGGAAGCCTAATGCGTGAAATCAAAATTGGCAAACTTTGCCAATTTAGGAAGAAACCACCTGCCCGTCTTTCAGCCGCACTACTTTCGTGGCGAACCGCTGCGCCAGTTCGTGGTCGTGCGTAACCATCACAATCGTCTTGCCGTCGCGCGCGCGCATCTCGTCGAGGAGCGTCAGCAATTCAATCGCGCGGGCGCTGTCGAGATTGCCGGTCGGTTCGTCAGCCAATAACACTGGCGGATCGTTGGCTAAGGCACGGGCGATGGATACGCGCTGTTGTTCGCCGCCTGAAAGTTCGCTGGGACGATGGTCGGCGCGCGGGGCAAGACCTACGCGATCAAGCAAAGCGGCGGCGCGGGTTTCGCGTTCGCGTTTGGCCATGCCGCCGAAGGCGAGCGCGAGGGCTACGTTCTGGCGCGCAGTCATCGTCGGAATTAGATTGAAGCTCTGAAAAATCATGCCGACGTTGCGCAGGCGATAGCGCGCCATCTCGCGCGACGTGAACGGCGTCAGGTCGCGTCCGTCATAACAAACCTCGCCCGAAGTAGGCCGATCTAACCCGCCAAATAAATTCAATAACGTAGACTTCCCCGAACCGCTCGTACCCAGAATGGCTACGAACTCGCGCGGCTCGATATTGACCGACACGCCCGCCAGCGCGTGAACGCGTTCGCCGCCCATCTGATATTCGCGGGTTACGTGGTTTGTAGAAAGAATTGCCATAACAAAAAAGCCAAAAAATATTCAATTCACTCCGGCGAGTGCAGCGCAACTCATCACTTTCCTTCGACCGAAAACGCTAACAACAAATTCCCCGGCTGCCCAATCAATCGTCCATAACCTGAGTTGGTATAAAGCATACCGTTGACGATGACGGGGCCGCCGCCATCCAGGGTGCCGCCTTTGGTCAGCCCCGCATTGACTGTCGCAATCGCGGCCGCTGTGTCGTAATCCCATAAGATCGCGCCGTCTCGCGTGGCGTAGGCGCGCAAGTGTCCATCCGCCGTACCCGAAAACACGACGCCGGGAATCGCTGAAGCCGCCGCCGATTGCGCATTGGTGCAGCGCGTCGTACCCCACGCGCATTGCGCTTTGGGCGCAGGCGTATGCCAAAGTTGTTCGCCGTTCGAGAGTTTCAACGCCGTCAAGCCGGGCTTGCGTTCCGCGCCGAACGGGTCGGCCATCGGGATGTATACGTTGTCGCCATCCGCCGCGAAGCCCCACTCGATGCCGCCGAGCGCGCCACCATTGCCAACTTTGGTTTGCCACAGCACCTTGCCGTTGTCAGGATCGAAGGCCCACATCACGCCCGACTTTTGCCCGCCCAACAAAACCTGTTTGCCGTTCGCCAATGTACGCAACACGGGCGAACTGCCGAAGTCATGATCCGGCCCGCCCTGTTGCGGGCAGTTGCCCGCGCCGGGTTGGCGGCATCCGACCAGAAAGTTGTCTTTGGCGCTGACCTGATTGACCCATCTGACTTTGCCCGAATCCATCTCGAAAGCCATCACCGCATCGCTGTGCTTAGTCTCGACATCGGTGTAAGAGTTGCCCGTGCCGACGTAAACCAGCCTGCGTTTTAGATCAAGCGTAGGAGCCGACCATAACGCGCCGCCTGCGGGGCCATACATTTGCGTACCGGCGGAATTCTTTTTGAACGGCTTCGGTTCGTTGGGGATGACGAAGCTCTTCCATACGACTTTGCCGGTGACGGTGTCGAGCGCGACCACGCTGCCGCGAAAGGTGCAGCATTCATATTTGTCATCGCGTCCGGCGGTTTCTTCAAACGAAGAGACGGGTACGTAAAGGCGATTGCGATGCAACGCGGGTGCGCCGGTGATGCGCGCAAGTAAGTGATCTTCGTCTTTGGTCTTCCACAACAACTTGCCCGTGTCGGCATCAAGGGCTTGCACGAAAGACTTTTCGTCGCCGAAATACAGCGCGTACTTGGTTTTACCCTCTTTGGATATTAGACCTACGCTTATTGCCGCGCGCACTGCTGCGCCGGTCTTCGTCGCCCAATAAAGACAGCCCGTTTGCGCGTTGAGCGAAACGATCAAACCGGCTTCTACGGTCAAAAACAGCCGCTCGCCAATCACCGTCGGTTGCCCCGTCGCCATCGGCCCCGGATGCGCCCACGCCCATTTCACTTTGAGTTTGGAAACGTCTTCGGCCTTGAGTCCCGGCTGCGGCTGAAAGCGCGAATTGCCTAAATCGTTGCCCCAGCCGTTCCATTGCGCGCCTTTGAGATTGAGAGGCTTGGGTGCATTCGTGCAGCGATTGGCATTCACACTCGTTTCAACGGACGGCCCCGGCAGCTTGCCCGTCAAGTGAATCGCCAGCGCGCGAATCTGCGCCGCGCTCAATCCGGCGGCCTGCTGTTTCATCGAACCATCAGTCAGCGTTTGCATCACGTCTTCAGCCGAACGGCGGCGAATCAGAAACAGCGGCGGAATGCGATCCTGCGCATTGTCGTGACACACGGCGCAACGTTGCTGATAAAGCTGCGCGCCTTCCGCCGAAGCGGGCGGAGCTTGTGGTGTTTGTGTGGTCGCCGTTAAGCCAGAGAAGAAAAGCCCTGCGAACAGGGCTGCGAATAAGAAGGACTTGTACATGAATTGGTCCATTGTCTGACGGCGCAGCCGTGTCAGTAGCCCGACCGTAAGAGAGGGCTGCTTCGGCGTTACGTCCAATGGCATCAATGAGCGCGTTATCAATGCAGCCCTCTCTTACGGTCGGGCTACTGACACGCTTCGCGTTGCTGCTATTTCTTTTTTGCTTTGGCGGCGGCTTTTTCCTGATATTCCTTGACCCGGAATTTCGCAATGCGGCGGATTAAGTCATAAGGCACGGGTTTATCCAGCGGAAATTGCACCGTGCCTTTGCCGCCTTCATAGCTGGCGAGTTCTTCGGCGAATTCGGCCACGCCACGAGGCGCGGGATAAACGGCGATGTGTTTTTTATACGCGGCGAAAAACATAAATGGTCGTCCTACAAATCGAAACGCGGGGATTTGATAGCTAATAACTTCTTCCGCTTTCGGCGCGGCCTTGTTGATCGTCGCCCTGATTTTTTCCAGCCTCGCGCGAACTTCAACAGGGAAGACCGCGATATATTCGTCTATGTCTTTCGCCACTCGCTGATCGCCTCTCATCGTATTCCTTTTTAATCACTGACGCGCCCTGAACCACGCGATAATACGTTTGGCAGGTTTACGCTTTTAAGGCCAGAGAGATGCCTTCCCTTTGACTCCATAAAATAGGGCGTATGTCATATTTTTTAAGAGCTTGCAGTACAGAGGAAGAAGGAGGCTTTAAATCGTTAATAAACGCGTAAGCCTCGGAGTCATTTGGACGAGCTTCTTTTGTATCTAACCATGCTGTGAATAATTTTAAGGCCGCATTTTTATCAGGATGATTGATTGTAGAAATGATGCGCTCTGAATGCTGTCTAGATTTTGGAATAACAAAGTCAAACTTATAGTCATAACCGCTCTTGCCGGTGAATTTCACGTTAGGTGTGTAACGAATGTCGTGAAGGTCCAGCCACTTAGCGACATCTTGAAAGAATAGGCTCGTAACATAAGGTTGAGCTAGATAAAAAAGATCATCAACAGCGAGCATCGCTTGAATGAGGTTGTGCTTCCGAATAGAAAAATTATCGGGCGATGCTAGCGTTACTAAAGCATCGCCTTCTCTTTGAACATTGAACCCATTAAGAACTTCTTGCAATAGATGGCTTCTTTTTTCACTGTCTATGTCGCAGCCACTAGAGCGTAAATCTCTTATTACGTATGCGTCGTCAGTCAACTCATAGCCGCCACTGGCTTTTTTAGCATATATTTGTAAGTAGTCATTATGACGATCGAGGAAAGGCGTTGTGATTTCAAACCACTCATCAATTGCTCGCAGTGTTATTTTTTGACGCAGCCAAGCGGTGTAATTGTCAACTAAATTGTTTAGTTCTGTAGTCATTAGAATAAGCTCCTATTGAAGCTTGGTGGGTCAGTTATGTTGCAATAGCTAAAAAAATCATAGAGCGTTTTCCAGAGATCGTCAGGGTTAGGGAAGTTAGTCACAGGTAGTGGGTATGCCCATTTATCTCCGTATCCTTCGCGGTAAATGTGTATGTGGGGTGATTCGACTTCAGTATCATCTGGATTACGATGAGGAGCGCCGCCTACATCAACCCTTACCGAAGGTATTACTTGATAAGCACGGGTTTGGAATTTAGCTTTTTTAAGCGCGATACGTCCTCTTTCGACGTCAAGAATGAATTGTTGCTTTTGATCTGTTGATACTATTGGCACGACGATAGAGTCACCAGGCATTGGGAAACTCCATATGGTACTGTTCGTTTTTCCCTTTTCCATCGTTATCAAAGCATCAGCCTCTACTTGCGTCAGTTCAACCATGTACCTTTCCTTGGTAAATAATGATTTCCTATAAGCAATTGCCAAGTTATCTCCGCACTTTACCTCCTCGTTGCTGTTTCAGGCAACGCGAGTTACACAACGTAGATCCGTTCCGAAAATCCCGCACTTCCGCACTGAGCAACAGGTCGCATATTGCTTATTTCACCTCTGCCTTTCTAAACCATGGACTACCGAAATTGGTGTAAGGCCCGCCGTCTACGGAAATTTGCACCTGCAAGCGGTAATGCGCGGGCGAGAGCATCAGCGTCTTGCCTTTCAGCTTAACGGTATGTCCGCCTTTCTTGATCGAATCGGTTTCCCAAAAGATCGTGTAATAGCCGCCGAGGTCTCCGCCAATCGGTCCATGTTTGGCTTGCGTCACGCCGAACATGCCGGTCTCGTTGCGCGTTACGAGTTTGTCTTTCTCGACATAGATCGTTGTCGCGCGTCCTTTGAATGCGCCAACAGGACTGTCGCCTTCGATCTCGCTTTCGTATTTCCCAGCAGCGATTTTTTTATAGGTTTCCTTGCCTTTGAATTTTCCGGCTGGCCCCAACGGCGATTCGGGTACGTTCCAATCGAACGTCCACGCACCGATGAAATAATCCATATCCGGTGGCGGCATGGCATCGCTGGGATCGGTGGGGCGGGAAGGTTGTTGCGCAGGTTGTTGGAAAAATAGCAGGGCGAGTAACAAAGTGAGTAACATAAGCAATCGTCCATCAGGTTTTCAGGAATTAAATTGACGTGAGTTACTCGACCTCTTCGTCGCGTAGCGACGGCCTGAATTTAGCCGCGGGTTTCAACCCACGGTAGGCAAGCAAGATCACGCCCGCGTCGCGTAGCGACGCTTGAATGCAGTTGCAGTTACGCAAACAAGGTAGGTTCGAGACTTTCCTTTGCAAAGCTGAGTACGACTTCTGCCTGCTCGCGCGTGACACCGGGAAACCATTCGAGAAAGTCTTTCACCGCCGCGCCGCCTTCCAGATTCTCGAACAAAGCAACGACCGGAACGCGCGTGCCGCGAAAGACCCAAGCGCCGCTGACTTTTTCAGGTCGCCGCTCAACCGCCTGACAGTTTGACCAATCCATCATAAGGAAGCTCAGGGTTTGGCTGTAGAACA
>JANNUY010000721.1:0-8654 GCA_031414155.1 Acidobacteriota bacterium | reverse complement strand
TTCAATAACCCGCCATCGCCCCAAACCATATGGGCCAGCGGGAAGTAAACGATGATTGACCACAACGTACAAAAAACCAGCATCGCCGAGAATTTCATGCGTTCGGCAAACGCGCCCGTGATCAACGCAGGCGTAATGATGGCGAACATCAACTGATAAACCATAAATGTCAGGTGCGGAATCGTTCCGGCATACACTGACGGGTCTGTGCCTACGCCTTTGAGAAAGAGGTAATCAAGCCCGCCGATGAACGACGTGCCCTTGGCAAAAGCCAAACTGTAGCCGAACAGCGCCCAAATTACCGTGATAACAGCCATCATGATGAAGCTTTGCATCATCGTGGCGAGTACGTTCTTGCGGCGAACCAGGCCACCGTAAAACAGCGCCAAACCCGGCCCGGTCATCAACAACACAAGCGCCGAACAAACCAGCATCCACGCATTGTCGCCTGCGGTTTGCGCGATTTTTACCGCCGCTTCCGCAGCGGCCAAACGATCTTCCACCGTCGGTTCTGCCGCTAAAGCAGCCAACGGCAAAGCCATAGAACCGATAAGCCCATAAGCTGCGGTTCGCAAATTGTTTCTCATAAACTGGTGCCTCCAAATAGGGATGATTTACTACTGATAGAACTCAGGCCGCAGACACACTGCGACCATCGAAGGCTCGTCGAACACTGCGCCGGAGCCTTCCAGAAAACTTTAGTTGTGTGGGTTACGAAAAGCGTGTCATTGAGCTTTCACAGGTTGTTCGCTCAATGCTTCGTAAAGAGCCGTTTCAATCTGCGGAAGCTGCTCATCGGTCAGTTTTCGACCGGAGGCTTCCGTGATGTAAAAAATATCGAGCGCCAAATGCTTTTCCGTAGCGACTTTGGCAAACGCGATGTCGAGGTCCAGCTTCGCCAGCGCGTTCGCAATGCGATAAGCCAAGCCTAACCGGTCGCTCGCACGCACTTCGACAATCGTGCGTTTCTCTGACGACTGGTTGTCCCAAAAGATTTTTGTGGGTGTCGCTGCTACTTTCTTTTTGCTGTAGCGCGTCGAAGAAGCCTGAGCGCGCAAGCGTTTCGCCACGGCTTCTGTCACGTTCAACTCACCGGTCAAAGCACGCTTGAGGTGATCGTCAATCTGTTCCCAGCGTTGCGGATCGCTCAACGGCTCACCTACGGAATCGGCGACTTTGAAAGTATCCACGATGATGCCGTCGGCGCGTGTATTGAGACTGACGCTCAGAATGTTTACGCCTTGTGCGGTCAGCGTACCCGCCACGTTAGCGAAAAAGCCTCGCCGGTCGCGGGCGCAAATATGCAAGTCGGTACAATGCGCTTGCGCATTCACGCGCCAAATCGTTTTGACGGTGCGCGAGTTCAAGCTGTGCGCCAGCCGAACGTGTTCAATGATCGCTTGCGGCGGCGTTAGCCGCGCATATTCATCAGGCAATTGCACGAAATGCTTTTGCACTTCGGCTTCATCCATTTCGCTCGCCAGCATCTTGGCGAGACGTTCGCGCAAGGCTTTGAGCGAATGGTCTACTTCTTTTTCAGGCGCGAGAATGCCGCGCGCCTTGATGTAAAGCTCCCAAATCAGCGCGTCTTTCCATTCGTTCCAAACGTTAGGGCCTACGCCGTTAATGTCGCCATAAGTGAGCAACGTGAGCATATTCAGCCGTTCGAGCGTGCCAACCTTATTGGCGAAATCACGAATGACTTTGGCATCGGTTAAATCGCGGCGCTGCGCGATATGCGACATCAACAAATGCTGTTTGACCAGAAACACAATCTGCTTTGAGGCTTCGGGTTGAAGCTGTAATCGCGCACACACCCGTTCGGCAATCTGCACGCCTTTTTCGGTATGTCCGCCGCCGAGTCCTTTGCCGATGTCGTGCATCAACAAACCCATGTGCAACAGCGCCGGATCACTGATCTCGCCGTAAAGATTGCGATAACGTTCGAGGTGTTTGTTGCGCGAGTTAACCAGTTCGTCCAGCACTTCAATCGTGCGAATCGTGTGTTCGTCAACGGTGAAGCGATGATAAAGATCGTGTTGCACCAAACAGGTAATGCGTCCGAACTCCGGCAAAAACTTGCCCAAAAATCCGAGTTCGTGCATCAGCCGTAACCCAACAGCGACCTTGCCTTTGACGCGCAACATCTTCAGAAACGATTGCGCGGCGTCGGCATCGGTGCGAAATGGCTTGTTGATGAAATGCAAATTGGCCTGCACCGCGTCCTGCAAATTCGCGCTGAACGGAGCGCCCGTTGCTTGTGCATAACCGAACGCCAGCATCATTCGCTGTCCGTCAAATTCGGGACTGCCTTTATCGGAAGACTTATCTACATCCAGCACGCCGTTGTTCAACACAAACCCGCCTATCGCAGGCATGGCCTTCGCACGACTGAACCAACTCTTTTTCGTATGTTTGGCGAGCGCCTTTTGCAAGTGCGCATCGCACAACCGATGCAGCCGTTGCGCGTGCAGATAATAATCGCGCATGAAACTTTCCGAAGCCTGCGCTTCGGCGGTGTCGGCATAACCGAAGCTGCGCGCAACCTGTTGTTGCAAGTCGAGCGTCAACGAATCAGTGCGCCGCGCGGTCACAAAGTGCATCTCGTTGCGCACGCGCAGCAAAAAATCATAGGCCGCCGTCATCGCTTTGGCATCGTTTTCGGCGACAACTTCTTCTACGACCAAATCAAGTAAATGCGCTTTCCCATAAGCCGCGCGCGTCGCCCACAACAACGTATGCAATTCACGTAAGCCGCCAGCAGTCTCCTTAACGTTCGGCTCTTGCAAACAGGCTACGTTGCCGAATTTCTCGTAACGTGCCGTGCGATCGGCCAGAACTTCATCCAGCAAAGCTCGCTGCTGGCGGCTATAAATTTCCTCGTCGAGACGTTCGACCAGAGATTCAAATAACGTTTCGCTGCCCCATAGCAGCCGCGCATCAATCAACGAGTTGCGCGTGACAGAATCATCTTTCGCTTCGGCCAAACACTCGGCGAGCGAACGGTTGCTGTGACCTACGCTAAAGCCCATGTCCCACAGCAGGTAAAGCATCTTCTCGCTTAACACGCCCGCGCTCGCTGCGTCGCGCTTGCTGTTGTGCAAAAACATCACGTCAATATCCGAATGCGGCGCGAGTTCGCTGCGCCCGTAACCGCCCAACGCCACGATGGCGAATTGCGCATTGGCTACGTCAGGCTTGGTCGCTACGATTTCCTGCAACGCGGTTTGCGCGATGCGTTGAATCAGCAGGTCTACGATCAGGCTACGCGCGGCGGCGATCTGCGAACCGCTGATGCCGAAGCGATGCCGCAAGTGCAAACGCTGCGTTTCGATCTTCAAAAACTTCTTGAGGGCGGCCAGCCGCTCAACGCCCGCTGGCTGCGTCTCGATCTTGCGCAGCTTCTCGGTGGCGTGTTGTTTGATGATCTCGAAATTAACTTGCATGCGTTTGTTTCACTTCTCGTACGTGATTCTGTCAGACGTAAGGCAAGCTCGGTGCCAGAAATGGAACTTCGGAAGAGAAAGAGAGAGATAGCCTTTGTTTACTGGCAGTTCGTGTAGCTTTGACCACCCCACCAAAGCGAGATTGGCGAAGGCGTCGCCGAACAGAAATGTATTTAATAAGTCAACTTTTGACAATTATGTGCTTTTTCAATTTCACTCACGCAGTCAGAGGCACGGGGCGCGAAGCGTTATCGTAACCCAGTCCTGAGAGCGGCCCCACGTCGAGGTAGCCCTCTCAATACCGTCGAGCTAAAGGACACGCTGCGGGAAGGCGAGTCAGGCAATCACCTTAACTCCCTGCGACAGTTAAATGAAAAGACATTTCTGTCGCACTGGCAAGCTTAAACAACATTTTCGTCTGGCACGATAAGAGTTTCTTTTCGACGAACTGACAAAATAGAATCGCTTGAGAGAACTGGCTAGCTGACGGCTAACTCATTCATTTCTTTTCCCTTGGCCTACTTGCTACTTGTTTACGCTGGGGATAATTCCCTTGCCAGTGCCACGGGTGCAGGCTACAATCGCCGCGCTTTTGCGCCACCTGTCAAGAGTCGCGGTGAATGGATTGAAAGTTTGGTGTTGAAAGAAGTTACGGCATAATTAAAACATAACGATGCTTTGTGCCTATTAAGCTCCTGAGCAGTTGCGATTGAAAAGCGCGCCCCGCATTCATCACTTGCGACGAAGCCTCAAGACAGCCCGTGCAAGTTTCCCAATACGGCAAATTCCCCCTGACCCAAACACTCGCTGCCCTGCGACGTAATCTCTGGGAAGTAAATCAGGATGAAAGCATAATCCGTAACTGGAAAGCATCGGCGAGTTGGCGGGCTAAAAGCATGAACTATTAACCCCGATTGATTGCCCCACACATAACAAACCCGAACAAGCCTCGGCTTGTTTATAAAAGACCCTCGAAACCACGAAAGACAAACCAGACAGAGAAAAGAGAAATCAAATGAGAGTCATTTGCTCGAAGTGCCAATTTGAAAATCAAGCTGACCCGAACGCCAGCCGTGTCGTATGCGCGCGCTGTGCCACCATCATTGATGTAGCAATGGGCGATAATTTCAGCGCAGGTTACGGCGGCGGCAATAACTTGTCGGGCGGAGCCACTGGGAATTTCGGCAACCCCAGCAGCGGAAATTTCGGCGCGAATTACAGCAGCGGTTACGAACAGACGATTCGCCCCGGTGCTTATCCTCCCGCGCCCAGTAACCGTCCGCAATTGCCGGAAGGCGATGTATACGCCACGCGCATTGACGATGATTTCGATGACGTGCTTGATATTCCGCGCCCCAACAATCAACAGCAAAGCCATCAATACAACGACACCAACCCCGTATTCGACGATGTCTTTTCTTCGCCCGCCGGGGGTTACGAAACGATGATTGATTCGCGCCCGGCTGATCCTTATCAACAGCCCAATCAACAGCCCAACGCATATCAACAGCCGAACGCTTATCAACAACCGAATGCATATCAGCAACCCAACGCCTATCAACAGGGCAACGCTTATGACGCCAGTCCGACCTTCGATCAACCGAATTACGGCGCGCAGCAACAAGACGCTGAATTCATGGGCTGGCCCGTGCTGCCCGAAGACACCACCGACCCGGGCATTCCGCCGAGTTCCGCCTTTAGCAAAAAGAACGGCCTGCTCAAAGGTGTGCTAATGGTGGGAGCCGCGCTGGCATTGTTGTTCTTCGGCTATTCGTGGCTTATCGGTGGCGGCAAGAAACCCGCTCCCAAAACGATCCCGGCAGTGGCAGTCGAAGAAAACGGTGGAACCGGCGAAGTTGCCGTGAATACTGGCGGGATAACGACACCTGCCAACGGCGCGGCTCCGGTAGGGCCAACCGGTCAATCAGGGCCAACCGCTTCTGGTGGTGCGAGGCCTGTGGTGATTCCACCAAGTACGGCAACGACGACTGATCCGAAAGGGAGCAAAGCCGCTGCGACGGTGTTGCCGCCGAAATCTACTACGGTAACGCCACCCGCACCGCCCGTGTCGAAACCTTCGCCTCCTGCGGTTACGGCTCCGGTGATGCCGAATAAAGGTAACATTACGATTCAGGCGGGTTCGTATAACGATCAAGGACAGGCCGCTGCGCGCGTGAGTGCGCTCAAGGCCGCCAGCGTTGAGGCCCGCGTCGTAACTGCGAACATCCCCGGCAAGGGTACGTGGTATCGCGTGCAAATCGGGCGCTTCCCTTCGCGCGAAGCGGCGTCGAGTTACGCCAATGGGTTGCGCAGCAAAGGTGTGTCAGAGTTTCTCGTAACGCCGATAAACTAAATCCGCAGGCAAACAACATAAATGTGTATGGACGGAAATTCTGTGAAGCGGGCGCAGTCAATCGCCCGCTTCACGGTTAGGGAAAATAGGGAGAGGGAGACGTGGCAGTACAGCAAACGCAAGTGACGCCCCTGCCTGATCGGCGCAAAGCAGTGACTGACGCTACGCAGGTGTATTCGCAAGTCGTAGAGCGTTATGCACGTTTGTTCGACAACCCCGGCGCGCGTTTGCGCTTCCTCAACAACACTCTCGCCAAACAAAGCCTGCGCCAACAGGAATTACGCCAGTCGCTCAAACGCTACAAATTTCTCGAAAGTACACCGATTTATGAATGGATTATGGAAGCACGCCTTTACAGTTCCATTCTCGAAGAACTGCGCGCGCAAGCCATTCATGTGCCGCCACAACAGCGCGCGCGGCTCGAAGACGTAGACATTCCGCTCAAAGCGCGCGTAGTATTTTTCTGCCAACGCTTTCGCCACGTTTTTTTGACTGCCGGACTCGCCGCAGCGGGCGTGTTGCTGTTCGCTACTTATTCACTGGTGATGTGGTCGGGACAAAAGGTGAGCGCCTATTTCGCCCAAAAACAAAACCCGAACGCTCCAAATGCTTCGTTGCAAACAACGCCCAAACCGAATGAATCAACGAACGGCAATTCCGGCATGTCCGATTTCTTGAAAGGCCGCTATGCCGAGCAAAAGCTATGGCTGGTTGCTGAAACGGCAGAAAGTGAAGAATGGAGCAACGGCGGACGCATTTTGAAAGGCTACGAAACCAGCAACCGCCCGCGCTCTTACTATTTGATTCCGCGCAATTCTGAATCAGGCGGCAATCAAATTCGCCACGAACCCATCGGTATCGTTTATCACACCTCGGAAAACGAATTGGGCGATTTCACGGCGGATAATAACGCTTCGATTCAGCAGCAATCGGTCAACGTCGTCAGCTATATTCGCCGCAATCGCAGTTATCATTACGTGATTGATCGCTTCGGACGCATACATCGCGTGGTGCGCGACGACCACGCCGCCAATCACGCAGGCAATTCGATCTGGGCGGATGAAAAAAATATTTACGTCGGCTTGAACGACAGTTTCATCGGCATCTGTTTCGAGGCCACGGTGACCGCTGGCGCAGTCGAGAAAATGATCACTGAGGCGCAAGTCATTGCGGGCAAACAACTCACGGATATTTTGCGGTCGAAATATAAATTCTCTGACGCCAATTGCACGACGCACGGCCTGGTTTCAGTTGATCCCACGACGGGCACGATTGCGGCGCATTACGACTGGGCCAAAAATTTCCCCTTCGAAGCGATAGGGCTGTCAGACAAATATCAAATCAAACCACCTTACATCACCGATTACGGCTTCACTTGGGATGAAACTGTAATCGCCCACATCGGCAGCGAGCTTTGGCCCGGCGCATTGGCCGCCGATGCCGAATTCAAACAAAAGGCCGAACGCGCTCACATTGACCCCGAGGTGTTGCGACTCAAATTGCGCGAACGCTACAAAGAGCAATACGCGCGGCAAAAAGCAATGCAGGGGCAACCCGTAACGCTGCACTAAAATTTTTCTCTCCTCACCTTCCTCATACGCTTTGACCGTTCGACGGCAGGCGTCGTTTCGCATATTCACAAGCTGTTTTTAGACCAATTCACTGCGATGAAAACGCGCTTCAGGGCTGGTGCAGCCTGAGTTGCAATTTCACGGCAAAGCAATTACAAGGCTGGTTCTCGTATGCCCAAATCATCATCAGACTCTCACGGAGGAACAATGTCAGAAGAGAAAAATCCCACGACACCCGCAGCGGCGGACGGGTCAGGCGAAGGCGCGCTCGGTTTGGACATCGGCACCAGCCGCATCGTGCTGGCCGGTGGCCCCAACGGACATAAAGCGCAAACCCAACTCAACGCATTCGTCAGCGTGCCCTATTCAAAAATGACTGAAGCCATCCTGCAACAAAACAAGATGGTTTATCAGCGCAACGGCAAAGAGATGTTCGTGTTCGGCAACGACTCAGAACGCTTTGCCAGCTTTTTCAACGCCGTGCCGCGCCGCCCGATGCAATACGGCGTGCTGAACGCGCAGGAAGCGATGGGGCAACAGATCATTCAGGCGATCATCGAATCAATGGTGCCGCGCGCCAAGAAAAACGAATTGCTTTGTTTCAGCGTCCCCGGACGCGGCGACGGCGCAGACAGCAATCTGGTCTATCACGAATCCATCCTGAAAAACTTTCTGCAATCGCTCGGCTATGAAGCCAAAGCGATCAACGAAGGCCTCGCGGTAGTCTTTGCGGAATTGCAATCAGAGAATTTCACTGGCATCGGCATCAGTTGCGGTGGCGGCATGTGCACCGTGAGCGTCTCGTTCTTATCCGTACCGATGCTCTCATTCAGTATTCCGAAAGGCGGCGATTATATTGATTACAGCGTGTCGCAGGTGACCGATGAATCCATCACGCGCGTGCGTCTAGCCAAAGAAGAATCGCTCGACCTGTCGCGCCAACCGAAAGACAAGATCTCCAGCGCGTTGCACATCTATTACGACGAAGTCATCAACATGCTCGTCGAAAAGCTGCGTGAAGAATTCGAGGCGACCAAACAACTGCCGAAACTCGAACGTCCGATGCCCATCGTGTTGTCGGGCGGCACGGCAAAACCGCGCGGCTTCCTGCAAAAATTCGAAGCCGCCATCAAACGCGACGGCTTTCCCGTCCCCGTTTCAGAAGTCCGCCTCGCGGGCGATCCGCTCACGGCGACGGCGCGTGGTTGTTATATCGCGGCCATTTCCGAAATCCGCTAACACAAAAAGGGGCTGCCAACCGCAGCCCCTTTTCTTTACGCTCAT
>JANNUY010000720.1:0-2537 GCA_031414155.1 Acidobacteriota bacterium | reverse complement strand
TGCGTCGCCGGGCAACTGATTTATGTTGACCGCAAATCCACCGTCGTCGGCGACGGGTGCAAGTCTTATTGGGGCTACGAGAAATTCATCAAGCAATGCGAGAGCGAAGTCTGTTCATTGATTGGCGTGAGCGGTTGCCTTTACGCCGTGCGTCGAAGCTGCCATCAGAAACTCGCCAACGACATGATTGATGATTTCGTGATTGCCACCGAGATTCGCTTGCAGGGCTTGCGCACCGTTTACGAACCCGAAGCCATCTCAATGGAAGACACCAACAAAAAAGGCAAAGACGAGTTTCGTATGCGCGTGCGGGTGATCTTGCAAACCTTCAGCGCGTTGCAGCGCTACCCGCAAGTGATGCGCGTGAGGGAACAAGGGACATACGCCTTTCAAATGCTCTCGCACAAAGTGATGCGCTATCTCGTGCCCGCGTTTTTGCTCGTGTTGTGGCTGGTGAATCCGCTGCTGGTCACGGCTCATCCGTTTTATCGCTGGGCGTTTTACGTGCAAATAGTCGCTTATGGCGTGGCGGCCCTTGGCTGGCTGTTCGACCAGCTCGGCATCCGGTTGGGGCCTTTATCGCTTCCCTATTATTTCGTGCTGGCGAATCTCGCCATCGTGAAGGCTTTTTTCAAATTCATGCGCGGTGAGAGCCGCGTCGTCTGGCAATCGGTGCGCGAGCAAAAACTGCCGCAAACCGAATCGGCTTAACCTGGGTACGCGCGCGTCTTCGATACCATTGGGCGTGCTGCCCGTTTACCAAGCAAGCACGCCCAACGGTATCGAAGACGCGTGCGTACCCAATGCAGGAGAAGTATTCCGAATGAGCAGTATGCAAGAGTCATCCCAAATTCAAGCCACGAATATCAAGCAAGACCTGTTGCGCAAAATCGAAACGCGCACCGCGCAAGTCGGCGTCATCGGCCTCGGTTACGTCGGTCTACCGCTCGTCGTCGAATATGCCCGTGCCGGCTTTCGCGTCACCGGCTTTGAAGTGGATCAACGCAAAGCCGACGCGCTGAACAATGGCGTTTCTTATATTCCTGACGTACCGACGCACGAAGTCGAAGCGTTCGTCAAAGCTAACAAACTCGCTGCGACGACTGATTTCAACGAACTGCGTGCGCAGGACATCATCATCATTTGCGTACCCACGCCGCTGCGCAAAACCAAAGAGCCGGATGTGAGTTACATCCTCGCGGCCAGCGAAAAGATTCAGGCTACGTTGAGACCCGGACAACTGATTATTCTCGAATCAACCACTTACCCCGGCACGACTGACGAAGTGTTGAAACCAATCTTTGATGCGACTTCGCTCGCCGTTGACAAAGATTACTTCCTCGCGTTTTCGCCGGAGCGCGTAGACCCCGGCAACGAAAAGTTCACCACGCGCAACATCACCAAAGTCGTAGGCGGCGTCACCGCCGACAGCGCCGACGTGGCGGCGGCGGCTTATGGCACGATGGTCGAGAACGTCCATCGCGTCACATCGGCGCGCGTCGCCGAAGCCTGCAAGCTGTTAGAAAACACGTTCCGCGCCGTCAACATCGGCATGGCGAACGAACTCGCGCTGCTTTGCCATACGTTGGGAATTGATACGTGGGAAGTGATAGCAGCGGCGGCAACGAAGCCGTTCGGCTTCATGCCCTTCTATCCCGGCCCTGGCATCGGCGGACATTGCATTCCGCTCGACCCGCATTACCTGTCGTGGAAAGCTCGTATGCACGGCTTTGAAGCGCGTTTCATTTCGTTGGCGGAAGAAGTCAATTCCAAGATGCCCGAACACGTCATCAACCTCGTGACCAAAGGACTGAACAGCCAGCGCAAAGCCGTCAACGGCTCGAACGTGTTGGTGTTGGGCGTAGCTTATAAAAAAGACATTGACGACATGCGCGAAAGCCCCGCGCTCGGCATCATCGAAAAGCTAGAAGCACTCGGCGCGCAAGTGACTTATCACGATCCTTACGTACCCCAAATGCATATGGAAGGTAACGGCAAGATGATGCACAGCGTCGCGCTCACCGAAGAAACCGTGAAAGCCGCTGACAGCGTTGTCATCGTCACCGACCACCGCAACGTGGATTACGCCTGGGTCGTCGAACGCGCTCAACAGGTCGTAGACACACGCAACGTCACGCGCAGTCTGGGCGAACGCGCCAACGTGGTGCGGCTGTAAGCAAATGAAAGGGTGAAAGGGTGAAAGGGTGAAAACCTACTCACCCCTTCACCCGCTCTCCCCTTCACTCAAATTTTGAGCAAGAGATTATGAGCGGAATAGCAGGCATGGTCGGCCCCGAATGGTTAATGCCCAAGCGGCAGCGGCAGGACGTGATTCATGATATGTGCCAGATTCACGCGCCGCGCCACGCCGATGGCGAAGCGAGCGGCGCGACTTACGTCAATCGCGGCGTCGCTCTGGGCATTCGCCAACCTTCACGTCAATCAGCAAATTTGGCACAAACACCAATCGGCAACGAAGACAGTTCGGTCTGGGCCGTATTCGATGGCGAGATATACAACCACCGCGAGTTGCGGCG
>JANNUY010000719.1:0-7606 GCA_031414155.1 Acidobacteriota bacterium | reverse complement strand
CGGTCGAGCAATTCGAGCGCGACGGGCAAGATGCCGGAACTCGTGAAAGCAGCGACGAGGTTGCAGGCGTCTTGCGCTGATTCAAAAATCGCCAATGCCGTGCGACGCGCTTCGGGCTTGGGCAACAGCCGCAACGTCGCGCGCGTGATAACACCAAGCATGCCTTCGCTGCCAACGAGCAAACTTTCGAGATGAAAGCCCGTAGCGTTTTTGGGTACGCGCCCGCCCGCCTTGATGATTTCGCCCGTTGGGGTGACGAAATCCAGTCCTAAAACAAACTGTTTCGTATTGCCGTATTTCACGCAACGCGGCCCGCCTGCGTTGAGCGCGATGTTGCCGCCGATGAACGATTCGCGCCAACTCGACGGGTCAGGCGGATAGAAACACCCCTGTGCTTCGACGGCTTGTTGCAAGGTGTGATTGGTGACGGCGGGTTCGACGATGGCTACGAGGTCAGCCGGATTGATTTCAAGAATGCGATTCATGCGCGCCGTCGCCAACACAATGCCGCCGCGAATCGGAACCGCGCCGCCCGTGTATCCCACGCCACCGCCGCGCGCCGTGACATAAAAACGCTTTTCGTTGGCGAGCTTGAGAATGGCTGCGATTTCTTCGGCAGTGCGGGGAAAGACTACGGCATCGGCGCAAAAGACCTGCTTGAGCGCGTCCTGCGAATTCGCGGTGATGATGTCGTTCGCGGTCGAGACATGTTGCGCGCCGACAATCTGAGTGAGTTGTAGAATGATTTCCGCCGTAACCATCAGCTATGCCTTTAACGCTTTCAAAAACTTTTTGGCCTGCGCCGTTATGTCAGGATGACTGTCGAGCGTGAGCGTCTTCGGCAACGGATACAACGCTGAAATGACCGCGATGCTGTCGGCTCCGGCGGCAATGACTTCTTTGGTGCGCTCGACGGTGATGCCGCCGATAGCGACGAGCGGACGGTCAGCCAATGCCTTCGCGGCTTTGACGAGTTCGAGGCTTACGACGGGATCGGGGTTCTCTTTCGTCGTTGTCGCGTAAACCGGCCCGACCGCGAGGTAATTCGCCGACGTTTGCTGCGCCGCTTTGAACTGTTCGAGCGAGTGCGTAGACACGCCGATAATCGCGTCGTCACCAAGAATCTCGCGGGCTTCTGCTACGTTCAAATCGCCTTGTCCGAGATGAACCCCATCGGCGTTGGCGGTGAGGGCGACATCTACGCGGTCATTGATGATGAGTTTGGCATCGGCGGCGCGCGTGAGTTCGAGACAAGCCCGCGCCTGATCGAGCAACTCTTTTGACGAAGCCTCTTTGTCGCGCAATTGAATGAAGCGCACTCCGGCAGCCAACAGTAATTCGACAATTTCGACGTGCGTGTAATTAGAAAGTTGGGGGTCGGTAATCGCGTAAAGTTTCGGAAGTTGCACCATACTCAAACCATAGCAGAAAGAATGAGCAAATTGTAATTGTTGCGCCTCTGTACGATCTGGCCGCGACGGCTATAATGCGCGGCGTCTAATGTCTGAATGGTGCGTAACCCCTTTCGCTTCCCTTCGACGCAACTTTACTGGGTATGAATTTTGAAGGAGGAACGATGATGACTCGCATCTTTACTATTACCACTTTATTGGCCGCTACGCTTTTCCTGACGGCTTGCCCGCAACAAACCACGATCAGCAAATTACAAAACGACCCGGCGCGTTACCGCCGCAAAGAGGTTGGACTCGTCGGTAATGTCACGAATAGTTTCGGCGCGTTGAATTTCGGCGCGTATGAACTGAGCGATGAGACCGGCAAGATTTGGGTGTTGACCGAGCGTGGCGTACCCGCCAAAGGCGCGCGCGTGGCAGCGGCGGGCAAATACGTTGACGGCGTATCGTGGGGCGGACGCAAGTTCGGCAGCGCGTTGCAAGAGACTGATCGGCGCGTGCGATAAGCCAAAAAACGTAGGGCGGGTTAGTAACCCGCCCTACAAACTTATTCGATAAAACAATTAATACAATTCGTGTAAGGCGAGTTACTAACCCGCCCTACTCTTTTTTTAGGCTGCCTGAGCCAGCGCGGCTTTGGGGCGTCCGTGGATTTTAATGGTGTCGTAATCTTCAGCCTGCACGGTGAATTCGTAACCACGCGCGGGGCTGAACTTGCCAGTCATCTCGTTAAATTTCACGATCATCGGTTCGATGAAATCGTGCATCAACGCGCCCTCTTCGACGACTTTGTGTTGTTGGTGCGCAATGTCGTCTTTTGAGATGCCGACGTGGTGCAAGAGACGTAAGGGCAACTTGGCGGCTTCCATAATGCCCGTGTCAACGACGTAATCAGCCCCTTTAGTTTCGAGCTCGAGTAACTGTCGGTAGAAAGTTTCGTTGTCCGTAAAGGTCAGTGGTTGTTCCATAGGCTCGTCATCCTCCTCAATTCGTCCAGAAGCGTGGTGAATAACGGCGGCGTCCACATGCTAGCAACGCCGTCGCGCTGAATCGCTTTATTCGAAATGTATAAAGCCCAAACGTGTAAAAGAAACAGCCGATAACGAGCGCAAAATATGCCTGCGCCGCTGGATTGTCAATTTTTCCTGCGAACACATAGCCCTAAACCCAAGAGACTCGCCCCCACGCACAACCACGCGAACCATTCGCCGTGGCGCGTATAAAACGTTTGCCCGCTGCGGGTGTGCGCCTGCCAGCGTTGCGTAGCTTCGCTGCTCGACGGCATCGCATCCACGATGCGTCCGTCAGCCGTGAGCAGCGCCGAGATACCCGTGTTGGTGACGCGCACAACATCGCGGTCAGTTTCGATGGCGCGCATCAACGTGTGCAACAGGTGCTGTTCGTTCTCAGCCGTCGTGCCGAACCAGCCGTCTTCAGACAGGTTGACCAACAGCGTCGCGCCTTGTTGCACGTAACGCCGCACATGTTCAGGGAAAGCCGCTTCGTAACAAATAAAAGCTCCCGTGCGCACGAAACTCGTTGTGCGTTCGATGCCTTCTGCATCTTCAGAAGCAACGCGTTCTCGTTGGGTTTCGAGCCGCAACCTATTCACGACGGCTGAGGTGCCCGGCGTGAAATCGCCGATCATCGCGGGTACGAAACGGCCCAACAATGCGCGCAACGGAACGTATTCGCCAAACGGCAGCAGCCGCATTTTGTCGTAACGCTGCAAGGCTTCACCGCTCGGTGTGAGCGTTGTCACGCTGTTGAAATAATGATTCGAGTCATCACGCCCCGCCGTATTCACGATGAGATACGCGTTGGTTTGCTGCGCCAGTTCATTGAGCCGTGCGCGCGTCTCTTCTTCATTTTCATAAAACAGCGTGAGCGGACATTCCGCCCAAACGATCAGGTCTGGCCTATGTTGCGCTGCGCCGGTGCGAGTCATCTGAATCGTTTTCAGCAAATAGCGCGCGTTGTCGCCGAGTTGAATGTTTACGGGAATGTTGGGCTGTACGCCGAGTACGTTGACCGGTACGCCGCTCGCTGGCGTCGGCGGTTGCAACGCGGGCAGCCAAAAAAAGATCGCGCCGAACAATAGCAATGCGCTCGCCGCCCAGCGAACATGCGGCTTGCTCATATGCGTGAACAACACGAGCAATGCGCTCGCCGCGACGATGAGCGCGCTCAACAGAGATACGCCGCCGTATTGCGCCAAGCGCGCGACAGCGAAGGTTTTGACTTGCGTCATGCCGAGCGCATTCCAAGTAACGCCCGTCACTAGCGAACGCATGAATTCCGTCGCCGTCCATACCAGCGGAGCGAGCGCCAATGCCCACACGCCCAAACGATTCAGCAAAACAGACATCCCAGCCGCAAACAGCGCCGGGAAGCAAGCCAACAACGCGGCGAACAAAAAGGCTACGGCGTAAGCCGCAACGGCAGGCATGCCGCCGTAATTGATCATTGGATAGGCCACCCAGTTCGCGGCGAAAAACGTAAACAACAAGCCCGTCAGCCAGCCCAGCCACAACGCGCGCGTCCAGCGCACGCCCTCACACAACGCATAAAGCAAGGGCGCGAAGGCAATGAACGCCAGCCAGCCGATGCCGAAAGGCGGTACGGCCAACAGCCACAGCAACGCCGTCGCCGTCGCTAACGTAGATTGCCAAACCAACCCCGCAGGCATAGCCGTGAAAGAAGAAAACCATTTGTTTGTGTTCATTGTGATGGATTGTAAAACGAGTCACGCACAGAAACGAAAAGCCACGAATTCACGCGAATTTTCACGAAGGTTTTGCCTGGCTTGCCTTCGTGAAAATTCGTGTGAATTCGTGGCTAAAAATTTTCGTCGTTAGCGACTATTTCGCCGCTGTGACTTTGGCGCGAATGATGTTGCCCATCTCGGTCGTCGAGACTTGTTGGGGCTGGCTCTTGAGGTCAGGCGTGCCGTAACCCTCTTTGAGCAATTCGCTGATGGCGGTTTCAACCGTCGCGGCTTCTTTTTCGAGTTTGAAACTGTGCCGCAACATCAGTGCGACTGAAGCAATCGTGCCCAGCGGATTGGCGATGCCCTTGCCCGCAATGTCGGGCGCGGAACCATGCACGGGTTCATATAAACCCACCGGCCCGCCGATGCTGGCTGAGGGCAGCAAGCCGAGTGAACCGGTCAAGACCGCCGCCTCATCGCTTAAAATATCGCCGAATAAATTTTCAGTCACGATCACGTCATATGCCGTAGGCCGCATCACCAGCGCCATCGCGCACGAATCAACCAAGCCGTGTTCAAGCGTTACGTCGGGATAATCTTGCGCTACGCGAATGACGACCTTGCGCCAGAGTTGTGAGCTTTCGAGTACGTTGGCTTTATCAATCGAATGCAATTTCTTCTTGCGTCCACGCGCGAGTTCGAAGGCGACACGGGCGATGCGTTCGACCTCAGGCGCGGTGTAAACCATCGTGTTCAGGCCGCGTTCGTCGTCAACGCTGCGCGGCTGGCCGAAATAGGCTCCACCCAATAACTCGCGGACGATAATCATATCGGTGCCGCGCACGATGTCGGCCTTGAGCGGCGAAGCGTCAATCAACGGATCGTGCATTTTCACCGGACGCAAATTGGCAAACGCGCCCAAGCTGTTGCGCAAAGCGAGCAAACCCGTTTCGGGTTTTTTGCTCGGCGGGTTGTTGTCGTATTGCGGGCCGCCCACTGCGCCCAGCAACACGGCATCGCTGCTCACACAAGCCGCGCGCGTGTCGTCGGGATAAGGATGGTCAACGGCGTCGAGCGCTGCGCCACCAATGAGCTTGGTTTGATAGGTGAACTCGTGGCCGAACGTAGCGGCGACGGTGTCGAGCAAGGTCACGGCTTCGCGCGTAACTTCTACGCCAATGCCGTCGCCGGGGAGTACGGTGATGTTTGCTTTCATGATGTCAGTTTGTTTTTGTGGGATAAGCTAGCGTGATGTATTCGCCTTGAATGATCTGTTCCAGCGCGTCGTGCAAGGCAAGCTCAACCGCCTTGACGATGCTCAACTTATTGCTGGGGAATTCGATGATTGCCAGCGTGCGCTCTCGCAGGTTTTGCTGATAGCGCAGATTTTTATCGGCAGTCAGAAAAACTTCATAAAGCCCTTCAGCCCTTGCCAATAGAGCGCCATTCTTGGTGCCTTGCCAATTTAATTCCTGTACGGTGTCTGCTTCGTGAGCCGAGAGCATCCGCTTCAAATGACATGGCAGGCTTTCGTCAATGAGGATTTTCATCACGCCGCTTTAGCCAATACCGTGGTCGAGGCGAGTTCTAACAGTTGCATCGCTTGCGCGCGCGTAACCGAAGGAAAGTTGTCAAGAAACTCTTCCAGCGTGCAACCGTCAGCCAGGTAATCGAACAGCGTTTGCGCCGGAACGCGCGTGCCGACAAACACCGGCGTGCCGCCAAGAATTTCAGCGTCAGTGTGAATCGGTGATTCGTTGCCGAATGAAGAAAGGTTCGTATTCATAGCGGCGTCATTGTACTGCTTTCAGCCTTAAGCCGTAGCCGCGGCTTTTTTCTGAATGTGCGGCAGCAAGCCGCCGTCTTCGATCAACTCGCGCGCGAAATCGCTGATCGGCACGAAGGTCTTTTCAGTCCCGCGCGTCAGGTTGCGCAAGCGTCCGTTCGCCAGATCAAGTTCGACTTCGTCGCCGCTTTCGGTGCCGTTGCATACGTCGGCGCATTCAATCGCCAGAAAGCCGTTGTTGATCGCGTTGCGAAAGAAGATGCGGGCGAAGCTGTTGGCTACGACGACTTTGACGCCTGCGCCGCGCAGCGCCCAGACGGCGTGTTCGCGCGAAGAGCCGCAGCCGAAATCGTCGCCTGCGATAATGAAATCGCCGGTTTTTACGCGCTTGACGAATTCCGGGTCAATGTCTTCCATCGCGGATTTCGCCAGCACGGCTTCCTGATGTTCGTTCAGGTAACGCGCCGGAATGATTTCGTCGGTGTTAATGTTCGCGCGGCTATAAACGTGCGCGAAACCTTTCAGGTTGGTTGGTAATTCAGCCATAGCTACTCTCTCTGTATGAAAAATGTTGAATGCCGTCGTTAGGCTCCCGCTGCTTTAACTTTGCTCAATAGTTCGCGCGGATCAGTGATGACACCCGTAATCGCCGTCGCCGCCGCCGTCGCCGGACTCGCCAGATAAACCTTTGATTGCGGGCTGCCCATGCGTCCGGTGAAGTTGCGATTAGTCGTGGACAAGCAGGTTTCGTCTGCGCCCAGCACGCCCATGTGTCCGCCGAGGCATGCGCCGCAGGTGGCCGTCGAGACTACGCAACCTGCGTCGGCGAAGATTTCGAGCAGGCCTTCGCGCATCGCCATCTTCCAAACCTCAGTCGTAGCGGGTACGACAATTGCGCGCGTGCCGTCGGCGACCTTGTGGCCTTTCATCACCGAAGCCGCAATGCGCAGGTCTTCGATGCGACCGTTGGTGCAAGAGCCGATGTAAACCTGATCCATCTTGACCCGTTCGACCTGACTGATGAACTTGCCGTTCGAGGGCAGCGAGGGCAACGCGACGATGGGTTCGAGTTCAGACAGGTTGATCGTGAAACGCTCTAAATAGTTCGCGTCTTCGTCGGAGGTGAAAATTTTATACGGCTCTTTGGTGCGCGCCTTGACGTAATCTTCCGCCACTGAATCCGCAGGCATGATACCGCTCTTGCCGCCTGCTTCAATCGCCATGTTGGTAATGGTGAACCGCGCTTCCATCGAGAGCGACTTGAGGCCTTCGCCGCGATATTCCATCGCTTTGTAACGCGCGCCGTCTACGCCAATTTTCGAGATGATGTAAAGGATGACGTCCTTTGAATAAACGCCGTGCGGCAGCGAGCCGGTCAATTCAAACAACATGCTTTCGGGAACCTTGAACCAGAGTTCGCCCGTCGCCAGCGCCGCCGCGAGATCGGTCGAACCTACGCCAGAAGCGAACGTGCCCAACGCGCCCATCGTCGTCGTATGCGAATCACCGCAGACAATCGTTTGGCCGGGCAGTACGTGGCCTTGTTCGGGCGCGATGGCGTGGCAGATGCCGTGGTTGCCGACTTCGTAATAGCGCTCAATGCCTTGTTCGATGCGCCATTCGCGCAGGTATTTCGAAAGCTCTGCCGACTTGATGTCTTTGTTCGGCACGAAATGGTCAGGCGTCACGAGAATCTTC
>JANNUY010000718.1:0-7040 GCA_031414155.1 Acidobacteriota bacterium | reverse complement strand
GAGTTCGGTGAGTTGCTCGGCAATCTCGCGGTAACGCTTTTCAATTGCCGCTTCTGCGGGCGTGAGCGCCGTGCGTTCCGCTTTGGGCGAATTGCCAGCGTCGCGGCGAAGGTAATCGAAATACTCCTCTTCCTTGAGCATACGAATCACCTGCTCGGCTTCGAGCAAGCGACCTTGCGAGATCAACAAATCAGCCAACTCACGATAGGTTTGCTCTTTGGAATTCAGGAAGCTCTGTTGCGTCGCCTGATCGAGTCCGCCGAGATTGCTGCGCATTTCTTGCGAAAGATTGACGGCCTGTTTGCCGAAAAAAATGGATAGTTGCGGCTGGTTGCGCGCTTTCCAGTCGAGCATCAACCCCTTGAGAGCGAAGGACTCAGCGTCACGGGCTTTTATTTCGCGCGTGAGTTGCAAGGCTTGCAGGTCATAGCGAATGGCTTTCTCTAATTCAGCGGCACGCCAAACGTTAGCCAGTTCAGTCAGCGCCTCTGCTTCAATCTCACGAGCTTTCACCTTACGGGCGATAGTGAGCGCCTGCTCCAGCGACTCAACGGCTTTCGCCTGACGCCCTAACTTGTAATGAGCTATCCCCAAAACGACCAGCGCGCTTCCTTCGTATGGGCTACTGGTTGTTTCCCGGATGCTCACTAAGGCCTGCTCAACATATTCGATCGCTTTTTCATAGTTCTTCGCATTGAGATGTGCGTTGGAAAGATTAACCAACGGCACTACTGTATATTCCTTTATTTTTGTCTGACCGTAACGCACCAGGGCTTGTTCGATATATTCAATGGCCTTCTCATGGCGGTATAACTTGCCATAAATCGTTCCCAAATTTTCCAGCGCGGCCCCTTCCGCCAGCAGAGATTTGCGCTCGCGCCAGATCGCCAGGGCTTTTTCCTGATAATCAATGGCTTTCTCATAACTACCCAGCAGGTCATAGGTATTGGATAATTCGCGGTAATTTTCTGCTTCGCCAACCCGGTCTTTTAGTTCAATACATATTGGCAGCGCCTCTTCGTAATAACTCAGCGCTTTTAAGTAGCGGCTCAACTGGTAATTCGAATAACCCATTTGGTGGAGCGTGTAAGCCTCGTCCTGTCGGTTTTGGCGCTCGCGGTCAATGAGCAGTATCTGTTCCATGCACTCAATCACTTTGTCACGGAGGTACAACATTCGATAGTGACCAGTCAGACTGTTTAGGGCGTACTTTTCAGCCAGGTGATACTTGCTTGCGCGGCTGAGCGCCAGAGCTTTTTGGTGGTAATCGAAGTCTTCCTGTGAAAGGCGCAAAGCGTTTTCTGCGTCAGGTTGCGTCGTGTTCCTGCTGATGCGGGCGAAAAGGCCAAGTTTGTTGAGCGTGATGATTTGGCCGATCTGATCATTGATTTCTTCTCTGAGCGACAAAGCCTGCTTGAGGCTGGCAGAAGCCTGTTCGCCCTTTCGTGCTGCGAAATAAGCACTGCCGATGAAATCAAACGTATATGCCTCCCAATACCTATCGCCCAAGGCGCGCCAGAGTTGAAGAGCCTGTTGGTATTTTTCCAGTCTTTGCTCGGCAGTCAATGCGAATTGCCCCGGTCGCACGAATTGCCCCGCTTCTGTCAGCAATCGCTCGGCGATTACGCGCTGCTGGTTCGGCGCGGTGGTGGCGTCTTTTACTTCCAGCAGCGCTTGATACGATCCCTTTGACGTGACTTGGCTGGCTGTCGCCGCGCGCAAATTGAGCTGGTAAATTCCGCTCACAGTCGCTGCGTAAGAGAGCGACTCTTGCCCGAAAAGGTTGTTAACATTGGCTTCCAGCAATTTTTTGCCATCCGGCGCAACGAGTTCCGCTGTTATGTCAACCGCATTCTGCTCAATCACGACGCGCATGAATTGCCCCGCCGTCAGCGTGATGGTGTAACGGTGGGTTTGTTGGTTGGTTGCCTCGCGGGTGAGCGGTTGATTCGGTTCAAGCGGCGTGAGTTCCTGCGCAACGGTAGCTAAGGCAATCAGGCTGTTCAGGAACAGGGCGTAGCATAACTTGATACTCATTGGTTGAAACATAGCTGACCCTCAGTTGTACGGATGTGACTTGTAACGTGGGGTATTTTGTTTGCGGAAACGATCTTTACCGTTTTTGTAACGGGACGCGGAAAAAGTACTGATTTAATTCTTCTACTTCATCCGCGTTGATAATCATAAAAAGCGTCAAGAGATAATCACCGGGGGGGAGTTTCGCCACCGGCAAACTAACGCCGAGGTTTGCTTTTGCTCCATGCGCGCGCAACCCGCGCTGGGTCAGGACGGTTGCGCCTTTAACTGTGCGCAAAACGATTTGGTATTGCAGCGTGGTGTCTGGTTCGCCCTTCATCATCAGGCTCACTTGTGTAGCTTCGCGCGGAATGACGAGTTGCTGTGGTGCGGCACCGCTGCGCACGAGCAACGGGCTCAGCGAAAACGCAAATACCTTCGCCGATTTTTCTGGCGAACCGTCTGACGCTGACGCCACGGGGGTAGGCGAAGCCGTCGGTTTTTGCACCAGCAGTGGTTCGGTCCTCTGGCGCAGTTGTGTGATTTCGCTTTCGAGGTTCAGCGAGTGTTGTCGCTGGACTTGCAACTGATTGAGCAAGCGTCCGCGTTCAATGAGCAGCCAAACTGCCAGCGCACTGAGTACGGCAAAGGCGAGCGCGGTTGACCAGGCAAACGCAGGCGCGGCAAACAGCGTGCGGCACCAGCCCGTGCTGGCAGTGGAGGATGACGCATTGACGGCGCGCGGCTTGATCGGTTCAGCGAGAGACAGCGGCGTAGCGTCAGCGGCGCGGGTCAGGTGGCGTGCGACGGCATAACGTTCAAGATGCAGCGGCGACGCGAGATAGTGCGTTTCAAAACGTGTGCGTTGCGCGGCGGGCAATTGGCCGCGCGCGTAACGATCCATCAATTCGTATTCGGCTTCCTGCATTGC
The DNA here is from genome assembly GCA_031414155.1 of Acidobacteriota bacterium. Taxonomy (GTDB): domain Bacteria; phylum Acidobacteriota; class Blastocatellia; order RBC074; family RBC074; genus JACPYM01. The sequence continues at coordinate 4,093 of JANNUY010000718.1, read as the reverse complement.
TTCGATCACCTCACTGTCGGTAAGCAACCGCACTTCCAGCGCGTCGGCCTCCGCTTCCGGTAAGTGGCCCAGCAGGTAACGAATTAAATCTTCTTTGGGTGTTGTCTCGTCCATTTACTACTTCAGGAATCAACCGCTAATTTCTCTTCGTCCCGGCAAAGGCGCGTCATTCGCTGGTTACTGTCGGGATGCTTCATTCCATGTCGCGGCTATTTTTTAGCCGTGCCGTTTGAGGCAAGCCTGCACGCACTCTTCGAGCCGCGCACGAATGCGTTGCACGCGGTTGCGCAAGGCGTTGAGCGGGATGCCCAAATCATCAGCCAGCCGCGCGCGATGATTGATCTTGGCGCGGCCTTCGTCGTGGTAATACTGCAAAATCAGTTGACGGTTTTCGTGCGGCAGGCTGCGCAAACACTTCTGAAAGCATACTTCTCGGTCTTCGTCTTCGTCTTCGTGAATGGTTTGTGCCGCCAACCGATGCGCGGGAACTTCGTCGAGTGAACCTTGCCGTTGGTTTTGCGCGCGCAGCGTTTCGAGCAGTACGAGACGAGCCACGCCGTGGCAATAAGTCGGGATGTCGCGGATGGTTTCGCCCGCGCCGATTTTGGCGATGACGCGATTAAGGGTTTCGTCGGCGCAGGTTATTGGGTCGAGCGCGCCACGCCAATCGAACAGACGCACCAACCCCACGCGCAACGCTTCATAACGCACGCCTGCGCGCTCGCGGTCGTCATCCAGACAAGCCAGAAAGCGATTGAACGCGATTTCTGACAAGGCCGAATTCGCTGATTCGGTGGAATCATTCTTCACAGATCACGGACGCTCCGGCGCGATGTAACGATTCATAATCACGTCGTAATAACCCCGATAAGTTCCTGCGTCGTAATCCTGCAAAAAGCCCTGCATCGGTTGCAGCAGCGTCGTTGAAAGATGGCCCGGCAAGGCCGCCGGATGCGAGTAGCGCATGTTGAAGACGGCGCGGATGAAATGGCTTTTGTCGGTGAGTGGCAGCTTGCGTACGTTGGCGGCGAAGCCTTCAAATGAAGTGCCGTCGAAGAGATATTGCTCGACGTTGGAAAGGTAAAAGGCTGAAACCGTCAGGCCGTATTTGCGCAGCACATCGCCCACTGCTGTCAGCGCTTTCTTGCCGCCGAAATCGCCGGTCAACGGAATGATGAGATTCTTGCGGTGCATCTCGCGTATGAAATCGTAATCGGCTTTGACCGCCAGAAAGTTGCCGACCTGCCCTTTCAAATCGGTTTGCACCAGCAATTCGCGGAAGGTGGGGAAATAAGTACTCCAACCGTTATCCAATCGAAAGGCGATGTCGAGGCCGTCTACGCGAAAGCTCTTATAAACGTAATCGAGCGCCGCGTGATCGTCTTTGTTCAAGGGCAATTGCAATTCGGTCTCGATGAACTTTTTTACCTCTGCCAAGTTTGCGACATACGCCGTCTCACTCACTTTAAGTTGATCGAAAAAGCGAACGAGTTCCTGAATCGTCGCATCAGGCTTGGGCACGATGAGTTTGGGCGGCGCGAGTTTCGCGGTGTCTTTTGGCTCTTCGGTTTTGGCTTCTTCTTTTGTTTCGGTCGGTATCGGCTTGCTCAAGAGGCGCGCGAGAAATTCGGTGCGCGTGGGCGAAAGTTGAAAGAGGGCTTTATACATCAGGTGCTGCAAGACGGCTTGGCGGCGAATGTCTATGATAAAGGCGATGCGCGGACGCAGCTTGGCGATGTAGGTGAAATTTTGTTCGGGGCCTACGCCGAGATAAGCGCCGCCTTGAGCAGCGAGTTGTTGCAGCTTGGGTACGATGTGCAGATAGGAAGTTTCATTCGACGTGAAATTGTCTGACATGAAATAGCCGCCGTCTTCTGACATTTCGCGTTGCATCTTTGCGAACTCGGCATTGCTAAATCGTTGGGGGGCGAGTTGTTCGGGCGGTTGCGGCGCGGGTTGCGTAACCGGAACCTGCGCAAAGCTGAAGCTGAATAATAACGCTGCCAGTAAGAGGCCGCGTGAAAGTGTGGGAAGTTGGTTCATTATAAGCTCCGTTGAAAGTGCGTTGCGCGAAGCGTGTCCGTAGCCCTCTCTCACGGTCGGGCTATACGGATACAAGCATTCATTGCGGATCGTCCACCAGCACGAATGCCGCCCAGCAGCAAGCCAGTGGTAAGAAGAATGCCACGCCGGTTGTGCGCCTTTGAGCAATTCTAACTTGACCCGCCTGAGCGCGTCATCTTTGGCCTGACCGGAGTTGAGGTTTTTATCAAATGCTTTCATTTGGCGCTTTCATCTGTTGCGAAAAAAAGTTTCGGCCTGAATGCCTTGTGCGTCGTCTTTAGCACGAAATTCTTTGAGCGCCGTGAAATAAACTCGCGCGGCGTAACCGAGTTGCTTGATGTGCAAGGAGACAAAGCATGAAGACGCAACACAATTTTTTATTCATTCTGATGGTAAGCGGGTTATTCGGTATAACGGCTAACGCGCAAGCGCCCGTCGAAAAGCCGCTCGCCAACTTTGAAGGTAAGCCCGCATTCGCTGAGGGCGTAGACACGGGCTATTACGTTTGGCACGACGGCGACAAGTGGTCGGTGCGTTGGACGACAACCGGCAAGTTGCGCCATTTCACCGGTCACGTTGCGGCAGAAGGCGGCGAACTCAAGTCGCTCAAGCGCATTGATGTCGAATCAGAGCGCCGCGTGTTGTATCCCGGTCGCGCGCCGCGCATCGCCGTCGGGCCGCGCGGACGTGTTTATCGTCGCGGCGGCGCGCCGCCGGTCGTGGCTACGCGCGAGCAAGACAAGATCGAAAAAGGTGGCGACGGACGCATTGTTTATAACGCTAAAACCAACGACGACATTGACGGATTTGATTTTAAGGTAGATCAGAAAGTCACTGCCTTGCGCTTCGTGTTGGAAATTGACGGACAGTTTCGTCCGCAACTGATCGAGACTGGCAAGAGCAATCAAAAAGCCGGGCAAGACCCCTTTATCGTTCGCTTGAAATAGGCGACTCAAATAACGGCACTTTTGGTAGGACAAGTTTTTAACTTGTCCAGCTAGCGTGACGATCAACCGAATAGACAGGTTGAAAACCTGTCCTACCAATAATGGAGACATTTGTTATGAAAAAACAGGCTACCATTCTTTTCACTTTCGCTTTGAGTTTAACCCTGACGACTATTGCAATGGCACAAACGCCGACGCCTACGCCAGGCACGAAAACGCCGGTTGTCAGAAAGCGGCAACAGGTGCAACAGCGCCGCATCGGGCAAGGCGTGGCTTCGGGTGAACTGAAAGCCGGTGAAGTCAAAAAGCTCGAACAGCAACAGCAAGAGGTCAATCAGATGAAACACGAAGCCAAAGCTGATGGCACGGTGACGGGCGCGGAACGCAAAGACATTCATCAGGAACAAAACCAGACCAGCCGTCAGGTCTATCGCGCCAAACACAACAACCGCAAGCGGAACTAACCGAACTCACGCGCCGTGCGTATCTCACGCGGTACGCACGGCAATGTGAGTGCAACACACGTGGCGGAAATGTGTTTTAGGCGCGCGGCTGAAGCCATGCTTGCGCGGCCCTTTCATTTCACCGGATGATGTCGCATCGTTTTCTGGCAGGATGAAAAACATGCTACGTCAAAATAGATTTCAACTTTTATGCGCTGTGCTGGGGCTGTTGCCTGCGTTTGTGTTTAGTTACGCCGCCCCGCATAAGTTTCACGCTTCGATCACGCAGATGGATTACCACGCCAAGGCGCAATCCATCGAAGCCGTTACGCGTTTCTTCCTCGATGATTTTGAAATCGCCATCAGCCAACACGCCCAGCGCGAAATCAAATTCAGTACGCCTGTTGCGCTCAAAGACAAAGCCAATCTCGCTGCTGTGTTGGCTTATGTGCGCGAACGCATCGAAATCAAAAGCGCCAAAGGCTTGGCGGTGAAATTCACGCTCGTCGGCATGGAAATGCAGGGCGATATGATTTGGGTTTATTACGAAGGCAAGCTCGCAGGCGGTTTGGCAAACGCGCAAGTACGCCATCGCACCTTGCACGAGCTTTATGAAGATCAGGTCAACATCGTCAATTA
>JANNUY010000717.1:0-2206 GCA_031414155.1 Acidobacteriota bacterium | reverse complement strand
CAGGTCTTGGAATTCGGCACCGCGCAGGATGATGCCGCGAAAAATCTGAATCAGGTAAGTCACGGGAATGATTTTGCTGACGTACTGAAAAAACATCGGCATCGAATCAATCGGAAAGATATAGCCCGACAAAAAGATCGAAGGCATCATGGTGCCGAAGGCGGATTGCGTCGCTTCTTGATAAGTGCGCGCGCGCGTCGAAATCAACAGGCCGAAACCCAGCATCGTCAAGATGAACGGTATGAGCAGCAACATCAGCAAGAGTACGCTGCCACGAATCGGTACGCCAAACGCCCAGCGCATAAACACCAGCAATACCAGAATTTCGCTGTAAGACACCACCGCGTAGGGAATGACCTTGCCCATCATCAAGCCCAGCGGTTTGATGGGCGTCATATAAAGTTGTTCAAGCGTGCCGCGTTCGCGTTCGCGCACGATGGCGATGGCCGTGAGCAGGACAGTCATCATCTGCATCAAGACGGCGATCATGCCGGGGATGAGGTAATTGGCTGACTTGGAATCGGGGTTGAATAAAATTTTCGGGCGCGACTCAACGGGCAGCGAGCGCCTGATCGTATTGCCATCAAGCAAGCGTTCCAGCGATTCGCGGAAGGTGATGGCGTTCGACACATTGAGGGCTTCGCCCGCGACCGAAGAGTCTGAGCCATCCACCAACACAAGGATGCTCGCCGTATCGCCTGCCAACAGCTTGCGCGAATAATCGGGCGGAATTTTGAGGCCGACGCGGGCGCGACCGGCAATGATTTCACGGTTGAGCGCTTCTTCAGAATCAACGAACGAGACGAGTTTGAAATCGTCTGAATTGACGAAACGATTCAATAGCCGCTGGCTTTCCTGCGTTTTGGCTCCGTCAAAAACCGCCGTCGGAATGTGGCGCACGTTGGTGTTGATGGCGAAGCCGATTAAACACAATTGCATCAGCGGCAGGAACAGGACGAAAAACAGCGCCGTCGGGTCGCGCCGAATGTGAATGGCTTCCTTGCGCATGACGGGAACCATCCCCGCAAAAGGATTGAGCTGATTTACCAGTACGCGATCGGTTGGAAGTGTAGTTATTGGCACGCTTCGATTTCTATTCTTTCAGTTTGTTGGTCAGCGTCACGAATACGTCTTCGAGCGAAGGTTGAATCGTGCGCAGTTCTGGCGGCGCGTAACCGTCAGCGATAAGTGATTGACTGACTTGTGCGTCAGTCGTGCGTTCATCCAGCAACACATGCAACGCCTGCCCGAACATCGTCACGTCGTGAACGTAAGGTTGCCGCTTGAACCACGCGAGCGCCGTTGAAATTTTATTCGTGTTGACCTCAAGACGGCGCGTACCGGCGGGCGACACTTCGGGCGTCTCTTTTAATTCCTCCGGCGTGCCGTACGCGATCAGGTTCGACATATAAATGTAACCCACGCGCCCGCAGCGTTCGGCTTCGTCCATGTAATGCGTCGTCACGAAAAAGGTCACGCCTTGCGTCGACAGTGTGAAAAGCAAATCCCACAGATCGCGGCGCGCCACGGGGTCAATGCCGGCGGTGGGTTCGTCGAGGAACATCAGGCGCGGCTCGTGAATAAAGGCGCAAGCCAATGCAAGCCGCTGCTTCCATCCGCCTGACAGCTTGCCTGCGCGCCGGTCTAGATAGGGTTCGAGATGCGTTAAGGCAATCGCTTCGTCAGTGCGGCGCTTCAGGTATTCGCCACGCAAGCCATATACACCCGCATAAAAAGCAATGTTTTCGCTGACGCTCAGGTCTTCATACAGGCTGAACTTTTGCGACATGTAACCTACGCGCTGGCGAATTTGATCGGTGTCTTTGGCGCAATTGAAACCCAGCACTTCGCCCGTGCCGCTCGAAGGTGCGAGCAATCCGCACAGTGCCTTGATCAACGTCGTCTTGCCCGAACCGTTCGGCCCCAGAAAGCCGAAGATTTCGCCTGCCTCTACGCGCAGGCTGACTTCGTTGACAGCGGTGAACTGTTCGAAACGAATGGTTAAGTTGTCGGTGATGATAGCGGCCATGGTTGTCGGTAGTCAGTTGCCGGTTTGCCTGATGGATTAAAACGATAATTGGATTGACGCATTGATTATGGTGATGTGCATTCGAATATAGGCCGCCGACAACCGGCAACTGGCTACTGCAAAGTTACTTCCGCCGTCATTCCCGCTTTCAGCAAGCCGTTGCGATTGGTGGGGCGG
>JANNUY010000716.1:0-16641 GCA_031414155.1 Acidobacteriota bacterium | reverse complement strand
ATCGGCGAGTTTTTGTTCGGCCTGTTCGACTTTGGCTTTGAGTTCGCGGGTGCGCGCATCAAGCCATTCAGAAGCCTGATTGACGCGCGAGCTTTTGGTTTTGAAGCTGCGTTGAATGAACGCTTTCGCCGTAGTGTTGGCGATTTGCGCAGCCAACAGCGGGTCGGTGTGCGTGACTGAAATGCCTAGCATGCGGGTTTCTTCTATCGGCGCAGCGTTAAGATTACTGCTCAACACGTCTACGTAAGGCGCCAGGCGCGCACTCTCGGCGGCGGAACGGTCGAACTTGGTTTCAACCACCGGGGCTTCGGCGGGTACCGGGTCGCTTACCTGCGTAGCGCCGGAACGTACGCGGCTGAAAATAGTTTGCACCGCTTCTTTGACTCCCTTGCGCTCAGTCACATCCATAAACATCGGATGTTGGTCGAGTTTCATCGCAGCGACTACGTCTTCGAGCAAGGGGCGGCTTTCCAGCAACTTGATCTTCGTCTTCATCGTCGCCTGCACGGCATAAAACGAATCTGCTTCTTCACTTTCAATCACGGTGTCGCCCGAACGAATGAGGGTACGCGCTTCGGGCGCAATCTCTACGGTCGCGGTCGCGCCATAAAGCGACTTGGTGCGATAACTTTCTACGGCGGCCACCGTCGTAGCCAACGCCGTAATCAACACAATCAAATAGCGATGCTTGTAAGCCCGACGCCAGATTTCACCGAACTGAAGGCGTTCGTTCGTTTCAGGCACGGCATTGCCATAACCATAACTGTAAGGCGTCAAAGCCCGCGCGCCATGCGGATATTCAGGCGCCAGCAATTGCGTCTCAGCGGGCGGCAAAGGAACCAGCGACGTTTGCTCGTTCGGTTTTTGATTTGGGTTCGGCGTCATAAATTGGAGGAAGCAATTGAGTGCGGAGTGCGGAATGCGGAATGCGAAGTGCGGAGTTCAGATTTAAGCGAGTTATGGATAATCATTATGTATTTGAGTAAGAAACCGCATTCCGCAATTACTCAGTAAGGTATCGGCAATCTCACCGCACTAGCGCCGAGTGCGTTGAGCATTGGTGCGGTGATGGATTTCAATTTGCTGTTCGGTACGATGATGATGTCGTTCGCCAAAATCGCCATATCCTCGGCTTTTCCGCTTAAAACTGCTCCCAAATCAACTTTGATTTCCTGCCGCTTACCGCTGTTGGGGTCTTCACGAAAAATCACAGTGCGATTGCCTGCGGCTTTGAAATTTTCGCCTTGCGCGAGGGCAATCGCTTGACGCAGCGTCGTGCCTTCTTTGAGTGGGAAAGAGCCAGGCGCTTTGACTTCGCCCGCGACAAAAAACACGTCAGAGCTTGGCACATTGACCACATCACCGGGTTCGAGAAACACATTTTGCTCAAAGCGGCCTTTTAGCAGGCCGTATAAATTCGCCTTGAGCAACGTGTATTGCGGCGGCGTATCTGGTGGATTAGCTCCCTCGGCGCTCGCCGATTGTGCTTCGGGTTTATCGTTGTTTTTTTCGTTCGCGGTTTTTTCGTTCGCGGTTTTTGCGTTTGTTATATCAGCGGCGAGATTTTCTGAAGCGATTTCCGGCGGCTTGATTTTGCGAATGATAAAAGCCGTCGAGCCGTGTCCTTGCATCAACCCGCCCGCGACCGTGACCAGTTCGAGCAAAGTCGGGCGGCCTTCAATCACATAAACGCCAGGAGCGCGCACTGCGCCTTGCACAAAGAAGGAGCGGCTATTGAAATTTTTGACCGTCACGGTTACGCGCGGATCGCCAAGATAACGACCGCGCAATCCGTTTTCGATCAGGCGCGCGAGGGCTTCCGTCGTTTTGCCCTTAGCGGGCAGGCGTCCAAGGTAGCTCATCAAAAACGTACCGTTCGCGCCGACGCGACGCGGGCCTGAAAGTTCATCTGCGTCTTCGACGTGAATATCAATCACGTCGTTCGGGCCGATCTTATAATCTTCGTCCATCGCGGCCAGCGCGACAGATGGACCCGAAACATCTGCGCCGCCACCACGATTGCCGCCACGATTTGAAGAACCATTCGCATCACCGGGTTTAGACGATGACCCAGGGGCTGGTTCCTGTTGCATCGCAGTGGCGCGCAATGCGAAACCTAAAAACAAAAGAGGCATCAGCATCAGGAAGGCTTTCAGTTTCATACAGTACTCCTTTGACGCGCTGGCAAGCCGCATTGGGCGGTGACGGCTACCAGCAAAACGAACAGTAATGCCTGGGCGGGCAGTTGCAAATTGAAATCGAAAAAGCTGTGAACGAGCAGGCCGACCAAGCCCGTGCCCGCTCCGAGCGCGAGAGCTACGCGCAAAGGATCGTCAGCATTCAACCCTCGATAAACCTGGCGGCCAGCGGCGATGAGAAACCACAGCACCAATGCCCCCGCGACCAAACCGCCATCGCTCAGGACTTGCAAATAATCGTTATGCGCTTCGGTCACTCTCACTGAACCGTCGCTTTCTGTGTAAGTCGAAAACGCCGTGCCGAATGCGCCAAAGCCTACGCCCGTGATCGGATGCGCTTTAAACATCGTCCAGGCATCACGCCAAATCCATCCGCGACTATAAAAAAGCCCTTCAACAGACAGCGTATTGTTCGCCGTTTGTCCGAGTACGCGATTGATGACTGGTTCGGCTCCCATCCAAAACACTCCCAAGCCGATGGACGCGACGATGGCGACGAGCGCGCCTACGCGGGTGAGCGCGAGCCTGAAACCGAAGCGCGAATGACCAGTGTAATCGGCTTGCCCACTCGTCAAGCGAGTAGCCATCCAACCGAGAAAAAGCATTTGAATCGTGAGGCTGACCATGCCGCCGCGCGAAAGCGAAACGATGACTGAAAGCCCCATTAAGGTTGCCGCAATGCCATAAAGATAACGATGGTGGCTGGGTACACAACGCATCACCAGCAGCGCCATCGGCATCGGCAACAACATCTCTATGTAACCGGCGTAATGTCCGTGATGCACGAAGGGGCCGAACGGCGAGGTGATGTTATCCGTGTCAATGTAACGCATCCAGTAAAAGCGTCCGTCCCAAGCCAAGTTTTGTATCAACCCGAAAAGCGATAGCGCCATGCCGTAATAAACCAGAAAACGCGCCAATGCAGCGAGACGCTGATGACGCAGGAACGAATTCGCGGCGACCAGCAATGAGAGCAACATTAGCGCCACCCAGAAAGTAGCTGTTTGAGTCGCCTCGGCATCAAGCGAAAGACTGATGCGTTGGCCTGCGGCGTCGGTGCGCGTCCAACCTTGCAGCAGGCCCCACGCAAACAACCCCAACAAAGGCCAAAACGTTTCGGGCAAGTGCAAACGCGGCGCGGGCGTGAAGACGAATTTCAAAGACCACAATCCGAACAGCACAATCAGGCCAGCAGCGCATAAGCCAACCGACCAGGGCTCGACGGCTCCGTGCGCGAGAGCGGCAAATACCAGAATCACCAACAACAACACAGGGATGATTTTATCGAGCCATGAGTTCATTTACGGGACGGGGTAAAGACGTGGGCTGCTAACGAACAATCGTCGAAGCAAAGCGCACCTTTCGTCGGTTCGTCGTAACTGAATTGGGGCGTACGTTGCAGCGTCAACCAGTACGTTTTTTGCCCCGCAGGCGCAGTGAAATCTGCCGTTAGCAATTGCCAGCCTGACTCGTCAGGACTCACGCGATTAGTAGCGGCGACGGGCTGATTGCTCTCCTGATTTAACAAGACCCAACGCGGCCCTTCGGGCGCGCTGAATTGCAGCGTCTTTGCGTAACACGTCAGGCGATAGGACGTACCCGGTTGCAACACCAACAACTGACGCACCTCGTCGGTAAGTTTCGTCGTGTCGCGTCCCGCGAAGTCTAAGCGCAAAGCTCGCTGCCCTGTGCGAGCATTACCTGCCTCGATTTTTGGGCTAGCGTAATCACTCCGTTTCAATTGCCAATCGAAATGCGCGAACTTTAACGAGGCGTCTGATTCAAATCCCGCGTTTAAAATAACTGCGGTCTCTGCTTCTGATACGCCGAGTGTTTCGCTCCACAAGCGGCGCGCCAATTCCGGTTCCTCGGCACTCAACAATCGGTTGAGAAATTCACCGGTTTCGGTGGCACTCGCCCTAACTGATACTTCAACGCGGCTAAAAACCTGAGCCGCTTCACCTGCACGGCCCTGTTGTAAAAGATAATTCGCTAGCGCCATGCGATTGCGCGACTGCTCGCCCGTCGCCCGTGCCAACGCGTTGACATCACCGTTCGTGGCTTTCCATAACAAATCAAAAGCCATCACCAACAGTGCGGGTTTCGCATCGGCAATCTGACGGAATTCATCAAGCGCTTCATCGAGCTTACCCGCGCGAATCAACAGATTTGCCAGTTGCCAACGTACTTGCGGGTAATGGGGTGCAAGAGTGACAGCGGCGCGCAAATGCGATTCGCGCGCGACCAAATCCCCGCTGACGCTTTGCGTAGCCGCCAGCAACAACCTGTATTCCGAATTATGTGGGGAAAGTTTAACGACTTGTTGGGCAGCTGTTTCGGCTTGCGTTAATGACTTTTCGAAGTCGGTGGCCTGAGTCAAAAGCGCCGCCGCCCATTGCGCCTGCAAGCGGGCTGAGTCAGGAAAACGTTGAACCGCTTGTCCTAAAATTTCAAGGTCGGTTTTCGCCCCTTGATCATTCAGCGACCCAATCAGGTAATGTTTATACCCGACACGAACCAAAACCCAACAACCGACTGAAACAATCAACAAAACTGCAAGGCGTGCGCCCCATGAATGTAGCTGCGAATTTAACGGCAAAGTAACAATCATTAAGGGCTGCCATTAGGGGCTGCGCACGCCTGAGCTGTAGGGCTTAGTTCCGTGGACAAACACCGCAAGTGTCTTCTTCGTGCCCCGGGCGCGGCGTGCCGTTGACATTGAAATAGGTCGGCAACCCTGCGCAAGTAAGTACCTGTGTCACAGCTGTGCCACTCTGTCTGCGGCAAATCACCGTCGGCTGGCGCGGATTCAACACTCGCCCAGTCGCCGGATTGAAACGGCATTCACAGAAAGGTGCCGTCGGTGTCGGACGAACTGGAGTGACAGGCAATTCACCATTGCCAGGTGAAAAGATAGCACTTGAAGAGGGCGGCGTCGCTCCCACGATAATGGCAGGTATGCCGCCCGCCACCACGCCGATGATTACCGGAACTGCCGCGCCAGATATTCCGCCACCGCCTTTAGCCGGTGTTTCCAGATGTGTGCAACGATGACGTGCCAGTTGACCGTTGGCCGTTGCGGTCAAGGCTTCGCCCTCGTCTACGTTTTCGAGCGTGCCGCCTGCCTTGAGGCTGGGCTTGTCGGCGGGGGCGGGGCTAGCAAGTTTGAGCGCACCTTTGCCACGCTCTACGCATATTTTAGTACGGTCTGCCGTGGCTTCGATGGTGAAAATAGATTCGAGCGGCTCGCGTGAGATAACCTCACCCATCGCGGTCGGCACGCTGATGGATATGCCTTTGGGCGTCACCACTGTAATTCTACCTTTCGCGAGTTTTCCACCGATGACTCCCGATAAGAAGTTCAGTACCATCTCGCTGTCAGCCATAAGCTTTATCGAACCGGTTTTCTTGCCGAGTTGAATCGTAGCCGCTCCGCCAGGGCCGACTTTGATCTTACCGCCTGAAAAAACAGTCATCCCGGTTGCCGCAGCCCTGCCGTTGACTTCGACAGAACCATTGACCCACAGCTCTCCAGCCACTTTTATCGCGGTCTGCGGCTTAGCCGACGAAAAAATCAACGCCAGTAAACTGACCGTACCGACTAAAAGGCCACGGTAAGAACTCTTCGCAAAATTTGTGAGGGAAGTTTGTTTCATATTGAATTTCTCCATTCCGATTTGAGCGAACACCAAAACACCTGAACCTCGTTTGAGTTTTCCCTAAGCATAGGCACAATCCACCCGTAAAAGTTGAAACCGTAAAGGAAACCTCATGCCGAGGCAGCGCATATTAATCTTCTTAATCTTCTAGTTCCAGGAATAACTACAAATAGCTTCAGAATATGTACGCGACAAATTCAATGTGGCATATTTTCATAGAAATCCTTTACTGAAAATTGAAACTTACATCGTTGAAACTGAAAGCGATCTCCACTAGTTGAGCATTCGATATTGTACTACCTTCCTTTGGATAACCGAATAGAGGTAGTTTTGAAGGGTAGAAAAAATCTAACGTGTTTTTTTGATTGTGGGGCGCTCAAGGGTCGAACATGATTGTTCTAAGGAAAACATTACCACCCATCACTATAGTGTGACAACCATCTTTCGTAATCATTTGCACATTTTTCAGCTAAAAATATGTATATCCTCCTCAGGAAAACTGTTCTTTACGAATCAATGTTGTGATTTCAGTAGCCTCTGTATTTGATCCCCGCGCCAAAGCTCTCCACCCAACTGTATGCGGTCAGGCGGCACTTGGCTATGCCCCCTTGCGAGCAGATATGCAACTCAGCGTTGCGTCCGGCAGCTTCCTCTCAAGATAAAGTTGGCGCGACCAATTGAAGCCGTCGGGAATAAATCGGCGATGACAGTTTATTGGGCGAACGCGATTGCGGCAAAGCATATGAGTCCAAAACATAGGAAGCGTAACGAGATCACACCCTTTGAATTTCATCATATTTTACTCCAAACAGAATAGCTGGGATTGCTGAAATTTCAAAAAAGAGGCGATGGAACAAAGACGGGACGTGAAGTTCTATTGCTTAACAGCCTCGACACCTTGAACCAGCCTTGGATCAACCAGTATATAGTAGGCACTGTATAGTAGGCGCACTGATGTTGCACTGTGTGCTGCCAAACTATTACGTTTTTCCTGAAATCAGAACTGGCAGAAATGCGTCTTGTAGGTAACGGATCAAGATCAAAAGAGTAATGGTTGTCGCCCTTGCCGTCGCCTTCACCACCAGCAAAGTTGCAATTTGTTGCAAACAGTTGCAACAGCGTCCGTGGTGTTTGCCAAAGCCATCAGTCAGTATTAGGTGCTGTTCAAGCCTCAAGCCAAACATTCAGGCAGAATTTTAGTAATGACTATGCTCGACACGTGGTCGCTTTCAGTAAAAGCAGGCAACAAATGTAACTTGACCATTGAGGTGTTCAGAAAATAACCATGACCGAAAACGATTATGACGTACTCATCATTGGCTCTGGTGCTTCGGGCGGCATGGCGGCTTACACACTGACGCAAAAAGGCGCGAAATGCTTGTTACTCGAAGCCGGTCCGCTAGTTGATTTCACGCGCCAGCGGGGCCTGAGGCCGGTTTACGAATTGCCCTATCGCGGCTTCGGCAAGCCGGGCAAGTTGGCGCACGTCGTCCAGGCCAACGAATTCAATACCAATCAATGGGTAGACGAACAGCAAGTGCCTTATACGCACGATCCGAAAGAGCCTTACAACTGGGTGCGCGTGCGGATGGTCGGTGGCAAGTCGCTATTCTGGGCTCGTATGTCTTATCGCTTCAGCGATTACGAATTCAAAGCCAAAGACCATGATGGATATGGCGACAACTGGCCGATCAGTTACGCCGAACTCGCGCCGTTTTATGATCGCGTAGACCCGATCTTTCGCGTCAGCGGTCGCAAAGAAGGCCTGCCGCAATTGCCCGACGGGCAGTTCATCGAAGACAAATCGCCCGATGGCGCAGTGCTGGAACGCATCGCCACCGCGGGCAAATCACGCGGCATCAACGTGACTAAAATTCGTCGGTCACTGGGCGACGGACAGTTCGCCAGTTCTTACAATTTGCTGCTGCCCTCTGCGCAAGCAACCGGCAAGTTGACTATCGTACCCAATGCCGTCGTGCGCGAAATCACCATAGACAAAGCCACCGGCAAAGCGAACGGCGTCAATTTCGTAGACCGTCAATCAGGCCGTGAGTTGCGCGCACAAGCCAAAGTCGTAGTGCTGGGCGCTTCATGTTTAGAAAGCACGCGCATTCTTCTGAATTCAAAAATCGCCAATTCCAGCGGTGTGTTGGGGCATTATTTGCACGATCAGTTTTACATTCCCAACGGCGTAGTCGGCGTCATTCCCGAAGCCAAAGACGGCAAAGCCTCGCGCGGTTTGTTGGGCAGCGCCGGACTCATTCCGCGCTTTCGCAATCTAAAAACCAAAGAGAAAAACTTTTTGCGCGGCTACGCCAGCGATCTTTATCCGGGTTCGACGCCCGACGCCAAGCTGTTTCCGGCTTGGGGGGCTGAGTTGCAAAAAGAACTCGAAAGCCATCGCGGCGCAGCCATCGGTACGACAATCATGGGTGAAGTGCTGCCGCGTTTTGAGAACCACGTAAGGCTCAATCCCAAAGTAGTTGATGCCTTCGGCATTCCGGTTTTGAACATTCAGTGCCGTTACAGCGACAACGAATTCAACATGGCGAAAGACGCGGTGGATACGATCAGCAACCTGTTTCAAGACGCAGGCTTTGAAGTCCTGTCCCGCAACGACAAGATGTTTCCGCCGGGTTACAGCATTCACGAAGTCGGCACTTGCCGCATGGGCGACAATCCGAAAACCAGCGTGCTGAATAAATGGAATCAATCGCACGACATCAAGAACCTGTTCGTCGTGGATGGCAGCAGCTTCGTGACGGGCGGCGTGCAAAATCCGACGATGACGATTCTGGCGCTCTCAATGCGCGCGTCTGAATACATCGTCGAACAGCGGCGCAAAGGTGAATTATAAGTTGGCGATTAATATCGGCTCATTCCGTTGACCTGAAACGCATTCATCAAGCGGGAAACAACTTTCCCTCTCGAAGAGGACAAAATTATGCGAGCAAGCAACTTTTTTACCGCCCGGCTTTTTCCTGCCTTCTCAAAAAAACGAACAACTATGAAAATCAACTTACTATTTCTGACAGGCGCACTGTTCCTCGCATCTTTCAGCTTCGCGCAAGCGCCGCCGATTGATAGCATCGTCTCACCTGAAATTCACGCCGATGGCAAAGTGACTTTTCGCATTCGCGCCTCAAAAGCGAATGAAGTCACGCTCTTCGGCGACTGGATGGCCGTTGGTTCAAAGCACCCTATGACCAAAGATGCCGAAGGGATTTGGAGTACCACGATTAGCTCGATTGAACCAACGATGCACCTTTATTCGTTCACCGTGGACGGCGTCACGATGGCTGACCCGGTGAATCCGCGTATCAAGTTGCGCCAACGCACTTCGGGGAGCTTATTAGATATTCGTGCCAATCCGCCAGCGATATGGGACGTGCGCAATGTGCCGCATGGCAGCGTCGAAGTGAACTGGCAACGCTCCACCGTCATCGTCAACAAAGACGGGGGAGAGACACGGCAAATGTTTGTTTACCTGCCGCCGGGTTACGACAAAAATCCGAAGCAGCGTTATCCCGTGTTGTATTTGTTGCACGGCAGCGGCGACACCGCTGAAAGCTGGACACAGGCAGGCAGCGCAAATTTAATTCTCGATAACCTAATCGCGGAGAAAAAAGCCAAGCCAATGATCGTAGTCATGCCGCTCGGTCACGCAGTCCCCTTCGGCTCGCCGCCTGAGATTGCGAAAAATAATGTGCCGCTGATGGAAGAATACATGGTCAAAGAAATTATGCCGTGGGCAGAGTCGAAATATCGCATCGCCGCCGGGCGGCAAAATCGCGCGCTCGCGGGGCTTTCGATGGGCGGCGGACAAACGTTCAATATCGGCTTTGCACATCTGGATTTGTTTAGCGCAATGGGCGTTTTCAGTTCGGCAACGCAGCCGGAATTCGCTGAGAAATTCAAGACGGTGTTGGCTGACGCAAAAGGCACGAACGCAAAACTGAACGTGTTCTGGTACGGGTGCGGCGATAAAGACGCGGTGTTTACGCGCGCACAAGCGACCGAAGCATTGCTGAACCAACATCAGATTCGCCACACGTTCCGCCCCATTGTGAACGGCCTGCATACGTGGCCGGTGTGGCGGTTGTGCTTGAGCGAATTCGCACCGTTGTTGTTTCAAACCAATAAAATCGGAGCCTAACTGATGAACGATTTCACCGCATCACGCCGCACGTTTCTGCTCGGTTCAATGGGATTGGCCGCAACGCAACTCACTTCTGCACAAACCGCGCCACTCACGGCTGGGCAAGTGATTGAGCGCATCAAAGCGAAGGTCGGCATTCCGTGGCGCGCGCAAACCGTAGACAACCTCATTGCGGGTACAGCCGAAACGCCGGTCAAAGGCATTGCCACGACAATGATGGCGACGCTTGACGTGTTGCAACGGGCGGCGGCGGCAGGCAAGAACATGGTCATCACGCACGAGTCTACGTTTTTCTCGCATCAGGATCGCCTTGACCAGATTCAGCAAGACCCGACGTATCTGCACAAGCTCGACTTCCTTAACAAAAACCACATGGTCGTGTTTCACTTTCACGATCACTGGCACGGACTTAAACCGGTTGACGGCATTGCGACGGGAATGATTCGTGAATTGGGTTGGGAAAAAAACAACGATCCGCAGAACTTTCGGATGTTCAATTTCCCTAGCATCTCGCTCGCCAAGCTGGCGAAAGAGATGCAGACCAAGCTAAAGATTCGCACGATGCGTGTCGTGGGCGACCCCAATCTGTCGGTCAAGCGCGTGATCGCAAGCTGGGGCAATTGCAGCTTGCAGCCCGGCATTCCGTTTCTTTCAAAACCTGACGTAGACGTGCTGGTCATCGGCGAAACCCACGAATGGGAGCTGGTCGAATACGCGCAGGACATGATTGCCGCTGGGCAAAAGAAAGCACTGATCGTACTGGGTCACGTCGTTTCTGAACAAGCCGGAATGAAGTATTGCGCCGAATGGCTGAAGGGCTTTGTCAACGAAGTCCCGATTGAGTTCGTTGCCGCCACCGAACCGTTCTGGCGACCGGATAATCCGGTGCGCTAACTTTTACAACCTTCAAAACTGAGGAACATTTATGAAACAGCGAAACTTATGGTTCGCCACGCTGCTGCTGCTGACCGCAACGCTGGCTTTTGCGCAAGCGCCACCGCGCCAACCCACTCCCAACGACACGTTGAAATCGCCCGAAGTGCATGCCGATGGCAGAGTCAGCTTTCGCATTTACGCCCCCAAAGCCAGCGAGGTTACGCTCGGCGGCGATTGGATTTCGCAAGGCTTAGGCGCGGGCGGCAATCTGACCAAAGACGACAAAGGCGTTTGGTCAATTACCGTAGGGCCATTGCCGGCGGACTTTTACAGCTATTCGCTCACCGTGGACGGCGTGCGTACGCTTGATCCGAAAAACGCGCTCATCAAGCAAGGCACCACCAGCGTAGACAATATGGTCTTTGTGCCGGGCGATGGGGCGGCTTATCAAGACACGAAAGCCGTGCCGCACGGCGAGATTCGCAAGGTTTGGTATAAGTCTTCGACGATGAACGAAGAGCGCCGCTTGCACGTTTATTTCCCGGCGGGCTATGAAACCAGCAAGGCGAAATACCCGGTGTTTTATTTGCTGCACGGCGGCGGCGATGAAGATTCTGGTTGGAGTACGATTGGCCGCGCGGGTTTCATTCTCGACAATTTGATTGCCGCCAACAAAGCCAAGCCGATGTTGGTCGTCATGCCCAACGGCAGCCTGCCGCGTCCGCCCGTAGTGCCGGGTGCGCCGCAAGACCCCGTCGCACAAGCCGCTTTTCAAGACAAGTTCACCAGCGAATTGCTCAAAGACATCGTGCCGTTTGTCGAAAAGACCTATCGCGTCATGCCAGGCAGCGCCAACCGCGCCATCGCCGGGCTTTCGATGGGCGGCGGACAAACGACGCGGGTCGTCGCAACGAACCCGGACGCATTTGCTTACGTCGGCGTGTGGAGCGCGGGCGTTAATCCGCAAACCAGCCAGGACTTTCTCAAACGCAACGAAACGTTTCTCAACAGCGCCGACAAGGTCAATAAACAGATCAAACTCTTTTCGCTGAGTTGCGGCGAGAAAGATACGCTGGCGTTTGCTGGTTCAAAGAACCTCAATGAAATTCTGAAAAAGAACAACATCAAACACGAAATGAATATCAGCAGCGGCGCGCATACGTGGATCAATTGGCGTCGTTATTTGAATGATTACGCGCAGAAACTGTTTCGGTAGCTCGAATAATTGCGGTACGGCGAGTGACGAAACGCTTTACCTGGAGAAAGCCATGACATTCAAAAACAGTCTCACACTTATGCTGGCCTTGTTGTTGTGCGCCACCGCTTCATTCGCACAACAACCGCAACCTACGCCTCGCCCTGATGTCGCGGGCATTCCGGTCAATTACGACGAAGCGAAAGTTGTGACGTATACGCTGCCTGACCCATTGATATTGGCGAATGGCAAGCCGGTGCGCGATGCCAAGACTTGGACGCAAAAGCGGCGACCTGAAATTGTGAGGCTGTTCGAGGAAAACCAGTTTGGCCGCAGCCCCGGCAAACCCGCTGGCATGAGCTTTGACGTATTCGACAAAGGCACGCCTGCATTCGACGGCAAAGCATTGCGCCGTCAGGTAACGATTTACTTTTCGCCTAACAAAACCGGGCCGAAAATGGATTTACTGGTTTACCTGCCTGCCAACGCTACGAAGCCCGTGCCGTTGTTGCTCAACCTGAGTTTCACTGCGAATTCCAATGCGGTGAATGACCCAGGCATCAAGCCCGGTGAAATCTGGAACCGCGAAAAGCAGCGCGTGCCTGCGCCGAAGGACGGCAGGTTCGGCAGCTTGAAAGTGCTGCCCTTTCTCGAAGCAGGCTTTGGCGTAGCGACTTTTTATTACGGCGACGTTGATCCTGATTTCTTAGGCGGCGTTAAGCACGGCGTGCGCGCGATGTATCTCAAACCCGGGCAAACCGAACCCGCCCCAAACGAATGGGGTGCGATTGGCGCGTGGGCGTGGGGCGCAAGCCGCGCGCTTGATTACCTCGAAACCGACAAAGGCGTTGACGCCAAGCGCGTCGCCATCACCGGCGTCTCGCGCCTCGGCAAAACCGTGATGTGGGCGGGCGCACACGATCCGCGCTTTGCAATGGTGATTGCCAGTTGTTCAGGCGAAGGCGGCGCGGCCATCAGTCGGCGCAATTACGGCGAGACGATCAAACATCTGACTGAGGCTACGCGCTATCCTTATCAGTTCGCGGCAAATTACGGCAAGTATGGCGACCGCGTGAATGAGTTTCCCGTTGACGCGAACCTGCTCGTCTCGCTCATCGCGCCGCGTCCGGTGTTGCTGCAAACGGGAGATACTGATTTCTGGTCTGATCCCAAAGGCGAATTTCTAGCGGCGGTCGCTGCGGAACCAGTGTTCAAGTTATTTGGCAAAGAGGCGCTCGGCACTATGCAAATGCCTGCGGCGGGACAAACGATTTTTCATACGCTGGGTTTTTCATGCACGCGGGCGGGCACGGAACGATTCCGTCTGATTGGGATTTGTTTTTGAAATTCACGCAATTGCATTTGAAGTAGCGTGAGGCGATGGTTGGCATGACTTGTCGTTTGGATCAAAACGAGCCGTACAACAACATCACAACTCATCGCGGCTGCCAGAGGCATAACAACTACTATTCAATCGTTAAACTTTCAGTAAGGTGAACCAATGAAAAAAACTCTCATTACCCTAATCGTATTTCTCCTTTTAACCTTGCCCGTGCTGGCTGCGCCGTCCATTCGCGTGATGCTCTTAGACGGCGAAAGCGGCGGGCCTTATCACAAGTGGCAACTCGTCACGCCTGCGCTGAAAAAACAGTTAGAAGAAACCGGATTGTTTCAGGTGGATGTCGTAACGGCTCCGCCCGCCAATGGTGATTTCAGCAACTTCAAGCCGGAGTTCAGCAAGTATCAAGTGGTCGTGATGAATTACGATGCGCCCGATGAACGCTGGTCGGCGACGTTGAAAGCGTCGTTCGAGCAGTACGTCAAAAACGGCGGAGGTCTGGTCGTCGTTCACGCAGCCAACAATGCGTTTGGCAAATGGAAAGAATTCAACGAAATGATCGGCATCGGCGGCTGGCGCGGGCGCAATGAAAATTCCGGCGCTTATTGGTTTTTCAAAGACGGCAAGCTGAGTTCTGACACTGCACCCGGCAATGCGGGCAATCACGGCGCGCGCCAGCCTTATCAAATCACGCTGCGCGACACGAATCATCCGATCACCAAAGGTTTGCCAAAAGTCTGGATGCACCAAGGCGATGAGTTGTATACGAGTTTGCGCGGGCCGGGCCAAAACATGAACGTGCTGGGAACAGCCTTTGCCGACCCCAGCAATCGAGGCACGAATCGTGATGAGCCGTTGCTGATGACGTTGAGTTACGGCAAAGGGAAAGTTTTTCATACCGCGATGGGGCACGACATCGTGGCGCTGAGTTGCGTCGGATTCATCACTACCTTTCAACGCGGAACTGAATGGGCAGCCACCGGCAAAGTGACGCAAAAGGTTCCGGCAAATTTCCCGACGGCGAATTCGGTCAGCTATCGCGCCGATATTGCGGCGATGGACCCCAATTACAAAAAAGGCTTGAACGGTCTGGACGCAGCGCGTTAATGACCGAAGATGATGGCTGAAAAATTACACGGCATTTACCCCGCGCTCGTCACGCCCTTTGATGCGGCAGGCAAGTTTAATCCGCCGGTATTTGAGCGACTGTTGGCGCGTGTTTACGACGCAGGCGTCAACGGCGTTTATGTTTTGGGTTCGACCGGCGAAGGCATTCCGCAATCAGTCGCGCAACGCAAAACCGTCACTAAGATGGCCCTCAAGGCTTCGCCTCAAGACAAACGCGTCATCGTTCACGTTGGCGCAGTTACGACGGCTGACGCGGTGGAACTCGCACAACACGCCGCCCGCAAAGGTGCGCACGCCGTCAGCAGTTTGCCGCCGCCCGGCAATTATTCGTTTGTCGAAGTGCGTGATTATTATCGCGCCGTGGCCTCGGCGAGTGATTTGCCGATGCTGGTTTATTACTTCCCTGGTGCCAGCACTGCCATCACGACCCTCGATCAGTTGCTTGAATTGTGCCAGCTACCCAACGTCATCGGCTTGAAATTCACCGACTTCGATTTGTTCAAGCTCATGCGGTTGAAAGAAAGTGGCGCAACAATTTTTAACGGCTACGATGAAGTGCTGGCGGCGGGGCTGTTGATGGGAGCAGATGGCGGCATTGGTACGACTTATTCGCTGTTGCCTCAACATTACGTGCGGTTGTATGCGGCGGCCGGCGACCAACGTTGGGAAGAAGCGCGGGCGTTGCAGCGCGAGATCAATGAGTTAATCAGCATCGTCGTGCAATACCCGGTTATTCCCGCGACCAAGTTATTGTTGCGCTGGGCACATTTTGAATGCGGCGAATGCCTGTTGCCACGGCGTTTGCTCACGCCCGAAGAAGTCGCGCGCCTGCGTGAACAAATCAAACAGTCACGTTTCAATCAACTCTTTCCCGGCGCGCGATGAAATAGAGCCGCCCACCTTTTCCAGTGCAAGCTCAGGTCACCGTGTAAAAATCCAGCAGCACCGCCGCGCGCGTGCGTATGCCCGAACACACGGCAACCATACGATTCAGCCAGTCATATTTCGCGTCCCCTGTTTCAAACACGGGCACAGCACGAAAGTAATATCTGGCCGGATCAATTTCGTCGCCGCGCGCAATGGCCGCTAAAACTTCAGGCGGGCCGTGGCGCACGCCTGTGTTGCGTACGTAAATCAACGCGCCATCCTCCGTGCGCAAGGTATAACGCGCTTCGAGCAAGGCCGTGCCGTCAGCCGCTACGATTTGCCAATCCGCGCCGCCCGGCAACACTTCACCGCGAAGACGTGCGCCTTCAACGCGCCCGCCGGTGATAGGGATGATGCGACGTTCGCCCGTCAACACTTTGCCGATGCTTTGCGGCGGTGCGAGGGTGATGCTCAGGTGGGCGAGCAATTCAAGACGAGGCGTTACTGGTTTCAATTCCATTGATTCACCTTTGGTTGAGACTCAACCCCAAACCTCGCGTGCGGTTTCAGCAACCAGCCGCAATTTGGCTTCTTGATCGGCGAGTGTCACCAGATTGCCTTCCAGTGTGGAAGCAAAGCCGCATTGCGGGCTGAGCGCGAGCCGGTCGAGCGAAATAAATTGCGCTGCTTCGTTGATGCGACGTTTGAGTTCGTCTTTACTTTCGAGTTCGGGTTTCTTGCTGCTGACCAAGCCCAGCACGACGACGCGGTCTTCGGGCACTTCGGCCAACGGCTCAAAGCCGCCCGAACGCGCATCGTCAAATTCGAGCAGAAAGCGGTCGAATTTCGTGTGTTGAAAGACTTTCGTGATCGGCGCGTAATCGCCCTGAGCATAAAACTTGCTCTGATTGTTGCCGCGACACAGATGCAAGCCGAATTGAACGCCGGAGTGTTGGCTGATGATGGCGTTATCCATCTCAATTGAAAGATCGAGCAAGCGGTCAGGATCGTTGCCGCGTTGCCGATAGCCCGCGCGCAAGTCAGGATCGAGCAGCGCCGTGTATTGCGGCGAATCAATTTGAATATATTGGCAGCCTAGCCGAATCAGTTCGTCAACCTCGCCGCGCAAAATGTCTACGAGGTCGGCGAGATAGGCGTCAACCGTGGCGTAAGCAGCCTTTGATTTGTCGGCATCGTAATAAGCCGCCGCTTGTTGCGCG
>JANNUY010000715.1:0-3015 GCA_031414155.1 Acidobacteriota bacterium | reverse complement strand
TGAAACGGGTCTTGCACCAGCGCGCGAATGAAATCTACGGCGTAAGCAGATGGAATCGGCAAGCCGAAATCAGGTTGCGCAGCTTCTCCTGCTTCGGGGGCTGCTGGCAGGTCGTGATGAATCGGCGCGTCATCGTTGACGACGACCGGTTCAAACGGATTGCGTTCGGCAATGGGTATCAGAGATGACAGGTCGAAAAAGATAGGCACGGTGTTCGCTCCGAAAAAACGCTTTGGATAGTTTTGCCGAGCGAGTGAAGCACGCTCGGTTCTAATTGCCGACGCTTGTTGATGCCAACTGTAGATGGACGATGTGATTGAAAGCTACTGCGAGAAAACGCAAGCAGCTTATGAAGGTATGCGCGAACGTGTCAAATTAGGCTTGAGTTAGGTCAGACAAGCCGGTTCGGGCGCAGTGCCAGTCGGCAAAGTCGCGGGTGCGGCAAGCTCGCCCTTGCCGTAACGCAACCGACTGGCGAGGTCTTTCTGAATGCGCGCATCGTAACTGCAATGGCAGTTCGGACAACTGACGGCAAAAGCGTCGCGCGCAGCGGCGCGATGGGTTTCGGTAAACAGCATTTCTGACAAACGCTGTTCGTGCAGGTTGCCGAGTTTGAAAGTGACGTAACACATTTGCACCGTGCCATCCGCGCCGACCCAAACCATTTGATACTTGTCGCACGGCACGCGCATGTTTGCGCCTTTAATCAGCCAATCGGGAATCGAAGCCAGTCCGGTCAGCGATTGATCGAGCATCGCGGGATGCGCGCGTTTGAGGCGCAGCAATTCTTCGACCAGGGCTTGGATGGCGGGGCGGTCTTCGGGTTGGAATTGCAACACGCGCTCCGGCCCTTCGCTGAAGTAGGGAAGCGAATAATGAATCAAATCAATTTGCAGCGGCGCGTGATAAGTGCGTGCCAGTTCCCACGCTTCGCCGAGCGCGGCGAGGTTGCACGACGGACGCATCAACAGCCAGTTGAAGCGCAACTGAAACGTCTCGCCGTATTTCGCCTTGACCGTGTCGAGGCTTTGAACGAGTTGTTCAAAGCGCCCTTTGCGTTGCACGTAAGTGTCGTATTGCGCGCCCGTGCCATACATTCCAATCGTCACGTCGCGCAATCCGGCGGCATAAAGTTCATCAATCTTTTCGCCCAATAGCATCGCGTTGGTCGTGACGTAAGTGCGCATTCCCAACGTCAGCGAATGTTTGACCATACGCGGCAGGTCGGGATGCAGCAGCGGTTCGCCGCCATACAACCGCACGGCTTCAAAACCGGCGGCTTGCGCGTCGGTCAATAGATCGCGTGCCATCTCCCACGATAGTTCTGAGCCGGGCATGAAATCGCGCCCGTAACGGCACCCCACACAACGCAGGTTGCAATAGGCGGTAATGGCTACGGTCAGTTGCCGCGCTTGCGGACGAATCAATACTGGCAAGGCGCGCGCTACGGTGTGTTTCAGCATTTCGACATCGCGCTCGGTTTGTCGCAGGCGGTCTTTCAGTTGTGAGTGTTCGGCAAGGCGAGGCTTCAGCCAGTTGCGGGTGAACGAACGTAAACCGGTTGCCATAAAAACTTCCTTCGGGGCAGCGAGTTTTGGTTGCGGGGAAAACGGCGTGGGGTGGACGAGCCGCACTGTAGGCGAAAAGCGAATGCGGCGGCAAGGCCATACAGAGCCATAAGGCGTGAAGAGAAGACCGATTACGTCGCTTTCGAGTAATGTCCGCGCGGTCAATTCACACCGGCCATGACTGCACTCGAACAAGTGATGGAAGCCGCGAAACCATTGCCTCGCACCGACCGCCGCCAATTACGCGAACAGTTGCAAGTACCAGAAAAGCTAGACGGTCTATCAGGGTTTCTTCGCGTTGTGGAAAGACGCCGATGCTGACCTTCCGTTGTTGCAACACGCGCGACAGGAGCATGAAAAGCTGAGATAAACAACGCCCCCATAGAGATGCAAAATCTTGCGTCTCTATGGGGGAATGCGTCGCCGCGATGAAAGGTTTACTTGCTCGCCGTATTCGCAGGCGCTGGCGTAATGCTCAGTTCGGGCATCGGGGTGTAAGCCGAAACATTCGAGTGAAGCACAAGTCCCGTCGTCCGGCCTGCCAATTGGCTGTAGCCTTCGACTTTGGAAAGCCCCGCCTGATGCTTTTCATACTCCGCCCACGAGTCAAACGAATCCACCTGAAAATATGTGTAGGGGTCGCCGCCGACTACGACGCGGCTGACGCGGTGGCCTTTGAGAGTCGTTTTTTTCAGCACCGTCAATACGTCTTTGAGATAACTCTCGTAATCAGCCCGGCGTCCCGGCGCGATGCTGATCTCGCGGCGTATCATCAGTTTCGATGTGCCGTTTTGTGCGATGGCAGCTTCGGGGATGGCGCGGATGATGTAAGCGTGACTGCTGACGATCATCATGCGCCGTTTGGCGTCGTAGGCTTTACGGCCTTCAGGGCCAAGCGCCTTGGTCAGTGCGCTGCCTTCGTCGAGTTGCGCCAGGCTATCAATGGGCTGCACGACTCTGAGTTCAAAGCCATTGCCGACCGGGCCGGACGATTGCATGACGAGTGACTGTTTGACCCCGGCTTTCTTGAGCGCAGGCAGCGTTTCGTTTTTATAGAACGCCAGAAACTGCTCCCACATTTCGGGTTTGACTTGCGTCACCGAGACACGCGAAAGCTGCTGCTTGGGCGCTTCCTGCGCGAAGCCGGAAAGCGCTGTGAGCAGAATAACGCTCAACAGAAATACGAGTTTGGTAGTGATGCGATGCGATTTCATGGTGTGATTCTCCTTTGGTTGTTGGGTTTCTGGAGTGCTGCGGCTCGACACAGCACTCCAGACATTTGCTTTATTTGCTCGCGGTTGTGGTGGGCGCAGGCACGATGCTCAGTTCCGGCACGAAGCGATAGACGGCGTTTTCGCGGCTCACAATGCCAGCGCCTTTGGAGGAGTACTTGGCGGCGGCCATCTCTTTGCTTAAAGCCTCGCGGTATTTCCCAAGTTCTTCGAAC
>JANNUY010000714.1:0-12874 GCA_031414155.1 Acidobacteriota bacterium | reverse complement strand
GGAGTGCGGAGTGCGGATTGCGGATTCGCCGCAAAGCCGTGTCACCACTGACGGCACAAAACAACAGAGACAAGAGACGGCAGCCGTTAAAATAGCACTTCGCACTCCGCACTCCGCAATCCGCAATCCAATGTTTTACGTTGCCAATCGCGCGCACCACGCTGACATTGGCGGAGCGACGCCGGGTTCGATGGGCGCGGCGACCGAAATTTATCAGGAAGGCTTGCGCATTCCGCCGATGCGCATCGTGCGCGGTGGTGAGGTCGAGCAAGAAGTTTGGCAATTGATTTTAGCCAACGTGCGTGGGCGCGAAGAGCGCGAGGGCGATCTCGCCGCGCAACTCGGCGCGTTACGCATTGGCGAAGCGCGCTTGCTTGAGATGGTTGAGCGGTACGGATTCAAAGAGGCTGATGCTTATGCGAATCATCTGGTTGATTACGCTGCGCGGTTGATGCGGGCAGAATTGCGCGCGCTGCCCGACGGCGTTTATGCGGCAGAAGACTGGCTCGATGATAACGGCGAAATTGATCAGCCGATTCGCATTGCGGTGACGATCAAGATTAAGGGCGAGACGGCGGTGATTGATTTCACGGGCACTGACAAGCAGGTGCGCGGCGCGATTAATGCGGTCGAAGCCATCACAGTGTCGGCGGTTTATTACGTTTTTCGTTGTTTGCTTCAGGGCGATGTGCCCGCCAGCGCAGGCATTCTCGCGCCGCTCACGGTGATTGCGCCGCGCGGTTCGATTGTGAATGCGCAACCGCCCGCGCCTGTCGCCGGAGGAAATGTAGAAACTGCGCAACGCATCGTTGACGTTCTGCTCAAGGCGCTCGCGCAAGCCGCGCCTGACCGCATTCCGGCGGCTTCGCAAGGCACGATGAATAACCTGACGATTGGCGGCTGGGACGCGGCACGCGAGCGCGAGTTCGCCTATTACGAAACGATCTGCGGCGGCATGGGTGCGCGACCCAATAGCGACGGGCTTTCAGCGGTGCATACGCATATGACGAATTCGCTGAATACGCCGATTGAGGCGCTGGAATATGCTTATCCGTTGCGCGTGCGGCGTTATGCGATTCGCAAAGGTTCAGGCGGCGCGGGGCTGCACTGCGGCGGCGACGGAGCGATTCGTGAAATTGAACTGCTGGCTGACGCGCAGCTTTCATTGCTGGCTGATCGGCGTGTGACAGCGCCTTACGGCTTGCAAGGCGGCGCGGCGGGAAAAAGCGGAACCGCAACCTTAATCAAACGTGACGGCAAGCGCCGCAAGCATCGCAAGTTGGCGGGCAAGTTTTCACTGCGGGCAGAGAGCGGCGACCGCATTGTGATCGAAACGCCAGGCGGCGGCGGATTCGGTAAAGCGAAAAAACAGTGAAGCAACTGATTCTTAACGCCGACGATTATGGTTTGTGCGAAGCCGTCAATGCGGCGATTGAGCAACTGATTACGGCGCAACGCTTGACCAGTGCCTCAGTGCTGGCGAACGGCGCGAGCGTTAAAGCTGCCATAAGTTTTTTGCTTCAGCATTCGCACGTTGATGCGGGCATACATCTCAACGCTGTCGAAGGCGTATCGCTGGTCGCGCATCCGCTGCTCATCAACGATCAAGGCGTATTCATTGGGTTGTCAGCGTTGCTCAAACGATGGGTGCGGCATCCGTGGGCGATGACGCGCGCGGTTGAAACGGAATGGCGGGCGCAAATCGAAACGTTGCAGCAAGCTGGATTGACGCTGCATCACGCTGACAGCCATCAGCACTTGCATGGCTTTCCCTTCGCTTATCATCTGGCGGTCAAGCTCTGCTGTGAATATAAAATTCCTGCGTTGCGCTGGCCGTGCGAAAGGCACTCTGCGCCAGCGCGTCGTTTGTCAGGAGCCGCGTTGAATGCGGCACTCTTTACTTCGAGGTTTACCTCAAGCCTGCTCACGCCTGATTCGCGTTTGCGCCGCAACGATCATTTTTTAGGTTTTCGCCACGCGGGGCATTACGACCAAGCCGGACTGCTGCGCGATTTGGCGTTGCTGCCTGACGGCGTTACTGAAGTAGCTTTGCACCCCAGCACGCAAGCCAACGTCCCTTATCCGGCTTATCGCGGCGATTGCGAGATGAACGCGTTGCTTGATGAAACCTGGCCGCATCACTTGCAACGGTTAGGTATTCAGATAATCGGTTGGCGGGACGTAAAACAAATACGCACATAATCAAAGGGAAGAATCAGGATCGCCCTGAACAATTGAAAATAGAGTTGGGAGCGGGTGGCGATGAACGGTGAGGTTAGTAATGGTGCGCGCGCAAAACGATGTATGTGTCAGTAGCCCGCGCGTAAGCAAGGGTAGCCCGCTGGCTTCAACGAGTGCGGCCCTCCCTTACAGTCGGGCTACTGACACAAGTTACTTAACCGACTCAGCCGCGCCGTAATAAATGCCGTTGAACAAAAACTTGAATGTGCCGTGCGGTTGCGCGCGGAAGGCGATTTCAGGGCCATACAAGAACAGTTTGCCTTTGCCGACTTGGGCTTCAACGACAGCGGTGCTGTCTTGCAAATACTTTTGTCCCCACGCCCAGCCGCTGCGCAACGGTTTGTCGCTGTCGAACCAGGCGACGGCGTTGACGCCTTTGAGTGCGGCGTCAGGCTTCAAGCGGAAGGCGGGACTGTTGTCATAATAAACATTCAGCTTGGTGGGCAGCCCGTAAGCCAACGGATGCGCGTTATTGACGCTGACCTGCAACAGCGAACCGGGTACGTAAAACTTATCGCGCGCGAGCGGACGTTCGCTGCCGTCGGGGTTGCGTTCGACCAGCGCGTTAGCAAGGGGCAAGCCCGTGTGATAGCCCATACTCGTTGATGAACCAATCGCCAACACTGCGCCGCCCGCTTCGAGAAAGGCTTTAAGTTGCGGAATCGTTTTGGCCGTCGTCACGTTGCCGAGCCGTTCACGAAATTCCGCCGGAATGCCTTCGGCGTTTGCACCTTGTCCGCCGCCGCCGGGCGCTTCATCGCCGCCGAAGCCTGCGTTGCGTGCGCCGCCGCCCGCTGCCGGAATCGAACCCGTCACAAAAATGATGACATCGAACTTGCTCTTGAGATCGCCCGTGTCGAGCGTTTGCGGATAGACGACGGTGAAAGGAATCTCGAACTGTTCGAGCAACCAGCGCGTCCAACCCGAAGGCATTGAGCCGCCATAACGATCAAACAACGCGATGCGCGGCTGTTTGAGTTTCAGCATTTCACCCGTTGGCTTGTTGGTTGTTGCTTCAAAATTCAAACCGAGTTCGCCCGCAAGTTTTTGCAGCTTCGCAGCCGTGCCACTTTTGGCAGGGATGAAAACCGTACCCGCCGGGCGTCCGCCTTGCGCATCTTTCAGCCAATAAACTTCTTCGCCGCTCGCCAGCAACTTCGCCGTAGCCGTGAATGAGTCGTTGACCGCGTGGCTCAGATAAAAGCCCGCCGCTGTGGGGGTGCTGTTGAGCTTGCCCGGCACAGGCTTGACGAATCCGCTGACCTTTTCAAATGGCCCGTCGAACCCCTCAAGAATGCGGTCGAATTGCACGCCCATTTGCATAGCGAGCGTCCAGCCTGCGCTGTCATAAGGCGGCAGCGGCGGCCCGCCGGGATAAGCAAAATCATTCGGATGATCTTGCGGCTCGAACATATCCAAGACGTGCGGGCGAAAGGCTTGCGCGGTTTTGACCACGAGCGAACCCGTCGGATAGCTCGTGCCGTTCACGGTGAATTCAGTTTTAGCCTGATGAACTGTTATGCCAGTTTTGACGAGCGCGTTGACGAATTTGATCGCGGTCAAAAAGTCCGCTTGATTGGCGGGCAGGATGAATCCGCGCGGGTCGCGTTTGTCAGGCGAGCGCATCGCGTCGAAATATTTTTTATTCGCCGGACGCTCAAAGCCGATGGCGCGTTCAAAGCGTGGGCCATCACCCGCAGTGTCATTCGCGCGTTCTTTAGCAGCGGCGGCCAATACTTCTTTTTGTTGTTCAGCGACTTCGTGCGGCGTGATCGTCCACGTATCGCGGCTGCCGCGTTCGATGGAATTTTTGCCCATCTGATAAGCGCGATATAGCAGCGTGTCGCGGTAACGCGCGGCGACATCCAGCACGGCGCGATTGGCCGTCAGCGAGTATTCGATGGATTGCCGGAAGTGCCACTTTTGCGGTGCGATGGGGAAAGGCAAATCGGCTTTGGGCAATTGCTTGCCTAACACCAGCGGCACGTCCATCGGCGTAGGGTTACCGATGGTTTCGGTTAGCAGCCCGATCATGTTGTGAAAGTAAACCGTCGTGCGCAGTCCGCCGTTCCACCACGTCGAATAGCTCGAACCCGAACGCATCGTCACACCGGGTTTGCCTTCGGCGGCAAAGCGCGAGTGCATGGCTGCGCCGACTAGGTCTACGCCCAGCGGCACGAGCGGGTCGTAGTTGTAATTGAACGGGTCGCGGAACGGCGGCGCGAACATCACGGTTCCCACGGGGCCGGTTTGATGATGGTTGTAAACGATTTGCGGAAACCATTCGTGATAAAAAACGCGATTGATGTTTTCGCTCTCAGGTTGCGCCGACATATAAAAATCGCGGTTGTTATCGTGGCCGATGTATTTCTGATAAAGCTGCGGCAAGTTGCCGGTCGAACGTTTCAGCGGATCACTCTCACGCATATACCAATTTGAAACGAGTTCCATTCCGTCGGGATTCACCAGGCAGAGCAGCGCGATGTCGTCGCGCAAAAAACGCATCGTTTCAGCATCAGTGCCGCTGACCAGTTGCCAAAGGGTTTCGATGAGTTGTTGTGCGCCCAGCACTTCGTTGGCGTGCAATCCGCCGTCAATCCACACGATGGCTTTACCTTCGTTGGCGAGCCGATGGGCTTCGTCGTTGCTCAGGTTTTCGGCGAGCGTGAGACGGCGCGAGATGTCGCGGTACTTGGCAAGCTGCGCATGATTTTCAGGCGTAGTCACGATGCTTAAATACATCGTGCGGCCTTCGGCGGACTTGCCCATCGGCACAACGGTGAGCCGGTCTGATTCGGCGTCGAGCTTTTTCAGATAGGCCTCATACTGGGTGTAATTCGCCAATTGGTAATCGTCGCCAATGGCAAAGCCGAAATGATCTTTCGGCGAAGTCAGTTTGGGTTGAGCCCATAACGTCAGGCTGCAAAGGAAGACCAGCAGGGAAGCGACACATATGCGTTTGCGCATTGAAGAATCCTTTCGAGAAAACGATGAAATGATTGGGTTGATGCTGCCGAAGACGCAGCATAGCGGCGTGAGGTTACGAAGGAAAGGCTGGAAGATATAACCTTTCAGAAAAAGAATTTCTCCCACGAGTCCCCACGAAGAAGACGCGAAGGTTTTAACAGTAGAATCTTTCCCCTTCGTGAAAACTTCGTGTCCCTTCGTGGGGGAAAAACACTTTCTTGAATGCTATAGAAACTGAATCAGGGTTGCGGCGGTTTTACTTCAGCAGGTTCGGTGCTTGTTTCGGTCAGAGCCGCTTGTTGCACAACCGCAGGCGATTGCCTTACCGGCATAACGCCCCAGGGTTCTTTGCCGAGCGGCAATGATTTAATGATCGTGTTGCGCGTCGGTGAATCTTCGCGCAGGTCAATGATGTTCAACGAATTGGGCGATTTGCCGCGATCTGATTGATTGGTCAGATATGCAAACCGTCCGTCGGGTGCGACGGCGATGCAATATTGATAGCCGCTGTTGGGCGTAATCTCAGCCAATACTGTGTGGTATTTCGGGGAAGCCGGATCGGTGCAAACAATCGAGGGCTTGCCTTGAAAATTCGACACCAGCGCGAACTTGCCGGTTTTATCTACGTCAACCGTGACGGTGCCTGCGCCTTTGGGAAAGTGAATAACCTTGAGCAGGTCGAATTTTTTTGCGTCTATTGCGTAAAGCCGATTGAATTTTTCGCCCGTCACATAGACCCGTGTGCCGTCAGGTGTGAAAGAAAGATGACGCGCCGAAGTCAGGCCGTTGATGCGCGTGACGAGTCGATCGTCTGAGGTGCGAATCACGAACAGGCTACCTTCGCCCGTGCCGACAGCCCAGACGTATTCGCCATCGGGCGACACCGCGATATAACGCAACGCCCAGTCATAAACGCCTGCCACTTTGCCGGTCACTTTATTGGTGGCTGTGTCAACAATGCGCACCGAACCATCATTCAAATTGTTGACGTAAAGTTTGGCTCCGTCGGGCGTAAGCGCCAACCCGAACGGCCCGGATTTAGGGCAATCGCACGGGATGGCAATTTCGCCGATGACTTCGTTCAACGCCGTCGAGATGATCGAGACAGTGCCTGTCCAAAGATTCGCTACATAAACCTTGTCGAGATTAGGCGACAAGGCCATGGCCGAAGGGCCAGAGCCGACTTTGATCTTAGCGATGGTCAGGTCACGATTCAGGTCAATGACATGAACGTCTTCGGAAGAGAAGTTCGTCACATAAAGCCGATTCCACGGTTCTTCGGCGGTTTGCGCAAAGGCGACCGCCGATGTGAAGAACAGCAAACAGAGAAGAGAAAGAACCTGCGAGGTACACGAAACTTTGCCGCAAGGGATGCCAGGCAATGATGTAAATGCAGGTGCGGTTGGAGGAAAACCACACTTCGACATGGGTGTAATGACTCCTTGATGGGGAAGGGGGACGAAGGCAAGTGGGGCGTGCCTATCGTTTACCGTTACGACAAAATCTGACTGCTCACTCACGCCAGTCGCTTTGCCGACGAATATCTTGCTAATTGTGTTGCGTGGAAACTAAGACGCTCACCCCAAACGGCGCACGACAAATGTATAGTAAGGAAAATTACTGAATCACCTGCATCAACCAATGAGCGCCTCGGCACAGGCAGCTTCAACCATCACCACGAACTTTCCGCCGCTTTAATAAGTCGCAATCAAGCGGTAGCCATACAATTAATTGTCGGGTTGGTCTAGGGACGATATTTTGGGTGCGCGCAGTATAGGTATCGAAGCCGGATGCGTAAAGGCTCAAGAGTGCCAGTGATAATTTTTAATTTGGTTGGTGCCGTGCTGCTTATTTGGCTGTCGCCTGCCGATCCAGGTAATCAGCCAGCACATTCGCCATCGTTTTAACGCCGATAACGAGGCTCTCTTCGTCAATATCGAAATCCGCCGTATGAATCATCGCGTTGATGCCTTTGGCTTTGTTGCCTACGCCGAGGAAGAAAAACACGCCGGGAATCTCTTGTTGGAACATCGAGAAATCTTCGGCTCCCATTTGCGGTTTAGGCTCAGAGATATTCGCCGCGCCGAGTACGCGTTGCATTGTGGGCAACGTTGCCGCTACGAGCTGCGGGTCGTTATACGTGACCGGGTTCACCGAGGGCGGAATGCTCAACTCATAGGTCGCGCCATAAGCCGCTGTGATGCCTTTGAGCGTTTGATCAATCATCGCTTTGGCTTTGTTGCGTGCGTCTTCGCTGAGTGTGCGCATCGTGCCTTCGAGTTGAACTTCGTCGGCGATGATGTTGAAACGATTGCCGCCGTGGATGCTGCCGATGGTCAGCACCAGCGGGTCTTGCGTATTGATGCGGCGGCTGCGGATGGATTGCAGCGCCGTGATGCATTCAGCCGCGACGACAATCGCGTCTACGCCGTCGTGCGGATAAGCGCCATGCACTTTCTTGCCGCGAATAGTGATCGAAATGCGATCTGCCGAAGCCATCGCCGCGCCGCTGTTCACGCCAATGGTTCCGACTTCGATATTGGGCATGACGTGCAAGCCGAAGATGGCCGACGGGCGCGGATTTTGCAGCGCGCCTTCGTCAATCATGAACTTGGCTCCGGCGCGTTCGCCCGGAGGCACGCCTTCTTCCGCCGGTTGAAAGATGAACTTGATCGTACCGCGAATCTGGTCGCGCATCTTGCTCAAGACTTCAGCCACGCCGAGTTGCACGGTCATATGCGCGTCGTGCCCGCAGGCGTGCTTGACGCCGTCGTTTTGCGATTTGTAAGGCACATCAATGTTTTCCTGAATCGGCAGCCCGTCCATATCGGCGCGTACGGCAACGACCCCGCCGGGCAGCTTGCCTTTGAGCAAAGCCGTCACGCCGTATTTGCCGACGCCGGTCTTGATGTCTTCGAGGCCGAGCGCACGCAGCTTGTCGGCGATGACTTTCGCCGTGCGTTCTTCGCGGTTCGAGAGTTCAGGATGTTGGTGAAAGTCACGGCGCTGTGCGACGAGCGTGGGGCGCAGGGCTTCGGCTTCGCGTTGAATGGCGGCCTGCCGCTCGGTTTGCGCGAAGGCCGTCAGCGGAAAGGCCAACAGAACGATGAACAATAGCGTAGTCGTTGTTTTCATAGCTTTGAGTAGTGCAGGTGAAATTTTCCATTTGCGATTTTAGATTTGCGATTTGTCATTGCCTGAAGCGTCGGCGCAATGACAAATCGCAAATCTAAAATCGCAAATGGAAAATTTCTGGTGGTTTGGTTGTCACGAATTCCACAGTAACTTAGCGCGCGCCTCGCGCACCAATTGCGCCGCCGCATCTGCCGTATTTGCCATTGCCGTCAAATGCCCCATCTTGCGTCCAGGCTTGGGCGCGAGCTTGCCGTAAAGGTGCAGCTTCACGTCTGGCAAAGCGAGTGCAGCTTGCCAATCAGGCACGCCGTCTTGCCATAGATCGCCCAACAGGTTTGCCATTGCTGCCGGTCGCAACAACGTCGTAGCTCCCAACGGCAAGCCGCACACGGCGCGCAGTTGTTGCTCGAACTGGCTGGTTACGCAGGCGTCGAAACTGAAATGTCCGCTGTTGTGCGGACGCGGTGCGAGTTCATTGATGAGCAGCTTGCCGTCGCGGGTGAGAAAAAATTCAACGCATAAAACGCCCACGACTTGAAGTTGTTCGAGTAGGGCGCGCGTAATCGTGACGGCCTCTTGCGCGACGCTCACACTGACGCGCGCCGGAGCAATCGTTACGTCGAGGATGTGGTTGTGATGGATGTTTTCGACTGCACCCCAATGCGTAAACGCGCCGTCAAGCCCGCGCGCCGCGACGACAGAAAGCTCGCACTCGAAATCCACGAAGGCTTCCAGCACGCGCTCTTGCCCTTCGGCTTGTGCAAAGGCTGACGGAGCTTCGTCGAGCGATTTTATTTTGACCTGACCTTTTCCGTCGTAACCGAAGCCGGCGGTTTTCAACACCGCTGGACAGCCGAACGATTGCAAACCCGCCGTCAAATCATCCAGCTTATTAATCGGCTTGAACGGCGTGACCGGGAAGCCGTGCTTTTCTAAAAACGTTTTTTCGCGCAAGCGATGTTGCGTCGTATGCAATACGTTATGGCTCGGACGCAGCGGCGCAAATTCGGCGGCGGCTTCGGCGGTGGCGGAATGTACGTTTTCAAATTCAAAGGTGACGACACTGACGTGACGCGCGAACTCACGCACGGCGTCTAGGTCTTCATAAGGCGCAACGATTTCTTCGTCAGCGATTTGTCCGGTCGGCGTGTCAGTGTCAGGCGAAAAAGTGTGTACGCGATAGCCCATGCGTCGCGCGGCGATGGCAAACATACGACCGAGTTGGCCGCTGCCGAGTACACCAATGGTTGCACCGGGGAGAATTGGGTTCGTGGTGGTCACGCGAATGAAAAGAGTTTAGCTACGAATTTACGCGAATTAACACCAACGGCAGGCCAGCAATCATCATCCGCCTTTCGTGTTAATTTGCGTAAATTCGTGGCTGAAATTTTAGTCAACGTAAAGGAAGTCGTTTGAGTTAAACAGCGCGTGGCAAAAATCGCGCAGCGCCGCGCGCGCCGGATCAGCCTCTTTGCGTTCGGCGTAACCGGCTTG
Organism: Acidobacteriota bacterium; assembly: GCA_031414155.1. Lineage (GTDB taxonomy): Bacteria > Acidobacteriota > Blastocatellia > RBC074 > RBC074 > JACPYM01. Next base: position 3,037 of record JANNUY010000714.1, on the reverse strand, counting down.
CTGTTTCTTGAGAAAAGCGCGCGCCATCAACATTTCTTTCGCGTTCGGCACACGATTGAGTGCCAGCGCGAAAGCCAGCCGCAACGGATCGTTCGGCGCTTCTTTCGCTACGCGCTCGGCGAAAAAGCCTGCCTGTTCCAATACGAATTGGTTGTTCATCAGCGCCAACGCTTGCGGCGCAATTGTTGACGACGGACGCAACGGCGAAGGCACGACCGTCACTGGGCAATCGAAAACTTCAGACAGCGGCAACAAGACCGAACGCTTGACGAAGATGTAAATCGAACGCCGGAACGTCGTGTGATCGTCTTTGGCATCGAGCGGCCAGCGCGGACGCGAACCGGTGTTGATGATGTCGGGGTCAATGCGCGGATAAATGCCTTCGCCAAACATTTCTTTATTCAGCTTGCCGCTGATGGCGAGAATGCTGTCGCGGATGAGTTCGGACTCAAGCCGCTTTTGAAAGAAGCGCGCGAGTAGCCTGTTTTCAGGGTCTTTGGTCAGCACGGCTTCGCTCGCTTGCGAGGATTGCTGATAAGTGTTGGAACGCATAATCAGCCGATGCATTTTCTTCCAACTCCAGCCTTGCTCAACAAATTCAGTTGCCAGCCAATCCAGCAATTCGGGATGCGAAGGCCGGTCGCCCGTCGCGCCAAAGTCACTGGGCGTGGCGACCAGACCGCGTCCGAAGTGGTATTGCCAGATGCGATTAACTGCGACGCGCGCCGTCAACGGATGGTTTGGCGAAGCGATAAAATCAGCCAATTGCTGACGCGGATTCGCTCCCTGACAATCAGTGCCGTCGCTCACCACCGTCGGGAAGCCCGCGAATACGGGTTCGCCTTTGGTGCGATGATTGCCGCGCAAATAGATGTGCGCTTGTCCGGACTTGTCGGTTTCGATGACGCCCATCGCGGCGGCCAGCGGTTTGGGACGTTGTTTGTTGACGGCTTCGACTTGTTTGTTTAGCTCTTTGTGTCGCGCGGCTTGTTCGGGCGTGAAGAATTCCTGAATCTCTTCGATCTGTAAGTTGACCTCTTTGCGTAAGCGCTTTTCGACTTCAGCGCGAAACTGCTCTTCAGTGAGCTCGCCGAAGCCGCTAGTCTTTTTCGCCAAGTTCGTATGGAAATCAATTTTCTCACGCATCAGCCGATCACGAATCGGTTTTTCAATCTCACGAATCTGCTCTCTGAACGGACGCGCTTTTTCGTCGAAGACTTTGTTGGTGGCTTTGAATGCGGTTTCTTCTTCGGCGTTGGCAAAAGTCTGTTGCACCTTTTTGAAGGGGAAGAAGACGGCTTGCAAGCGGTAATAATCGCGCGTCGGAATCGGGTCGTATTTATGGTCGTGGCAACGCGCGCAGCCCACCGTCAAGCCCATAAAAACCGATGACGTAGTCGCCACCATATCGTCCAATTCATCGCTGCGGGTTTCATCATCTTCGACGTTGTCAACGGTGGGGCCGTTGCGCAAAAAGCCGGTAGCGACAAGGTTCGCAGGCTTGTCTTTGCCCGCAATTAAATCGTTCGCCAGTTGTTCACGGACGAATTGATCGTAAGGTTTGTCTTCGTTAAACGCCTTGATGACGTAATCACGATAGCGCCAAGCGTGAGGGCGGTCGTAATCAAACTCATATCCGCCGCTGTCGGCATAGCGCGCCAAATCGAGCCAATGCCTTCCCCAGCGTTCGCCGTAATGCGGACTCGCCAACAGCTTTTCAATCACCTCATCGTATGCTTTGGCGGAAGGATTCTTCAGCCACGCCGCCATCTCTTCGGGCGTAGGCGGCAAGCCGATCAAATCGAAATAGACGCGGCGCAACAATTCGCGCGGCGCAGCCTTTGCAGCAGGCGCAACGTTGTTGGCTTCGAGCTTGCTCAACACAAACGCATCAATTTCATTGCGTACCCAGACGCGATTTTTAACAGCAGGCGTCGCGGGACGCACTGGTTTGCTGAACGACCAGAACGCACGGTCTTTGTCAGTGATCTTATATCCGCCTTGCCGAATCGCCGGGCCGTGTTCGGCGGTGGCGGCAACGGCAGCGGGTTTGATCGTTTTGATCCACTCTGCGATGACAGCGATGTCGGCGTCGCTGAGCTTGCCGCCCATCGGCATCGCGGGTTCTTCGGCGTGCGTAATCAAACGATAGAGTACGCTCTTGTCGGGCGCACCGGCGGCGACTGACGCGCCCCGCGAACCGCCTTTGAGCGCGGCTGCTTCGGTGCGCAAATCGAGCCTGCCGCGTTGCATCTTTTCGCCGTGGCAGCTTACGCAATTCGCAGCAAAGATCGGCGCGACCTTCTGTTTGAAAAACTCAGAGTCAGCCGTTTGCGCGGCGTAAGAAGTCGGCAGAGTTTGCCAGACATACGCGGCTAACAGTGTGGCGGCAGCCAACGCCAGCGTGAGTTTCACGCGGCGCGCAATGTGAACAGAGCTTCGTTGCTTCATAAGTTTCTTCCTGAATTACGATTAGTGGCAGATTTGTCAGGCGCAAGTTAAAGGCCAAACCGAGCTTGGTCAATCCAAAGCAACGAGGATGGTCAAGATTCGTCTTCGCTTTCATCGTCTTCGTCCACGCCAAAATAGCGCATCCATTCATTCGTTTTGTTCGGAGTCACACTCGGCGCGTTATTCGTCTCGTTGTCGGTTTCAATGGTTTCTTCCATCATTCGACGAAAGGCTCCGGCGCGCATCACCTTTACACCGCATACGCGCACGCGCGCCGCGAGTTGATTGTCTGAAGTCACCACGGTCAGCGCACGTTTCTGCTTTTCGTTTTCAGCGTAATCCACGATGCGCGCATCGGCATCGCTGCCCGGCGCGGCGTAAAGAATGCGGATGCCGCGATAACGCGCGTCATCAGGGAAGCGCTCGTCAGGCGCGCCGTCAAAGACTACGGTGAGCTTGAGCTTTTTCACGCGCGCCAATACGGCGAGGTCTTGCAAGAGTTGCTGGCGCGCAGTCGGCTTGTCTTCCCACCAGCTTTCGTAACCGCGTCCACGTTGACCAATCACATTGTTGCCGTCAATCAAGT
>JANNUY010000713.1:0-7267 GCA_031414155.1 Acidobacteriota bacterium | reverse complement strand
GACCGAAGCGAGCGGCGCGTTTCGTTTCGACAAACTCGCGGCGGGCAATTACGAAATCAAAGTCGAACGCGAAGGCTTTCAAACGATCACGCAAGCGGTCAGCGTGGGCGCGCGCGGGGTGGCTCCGTTGCGCATCATCCTGCCCGTCGCTGATTTGCAACAAGACGTGACCGTCAGCGACGCCGTTACGCAAATTGACACCGACACGGGCAACAACCAAAACGTCGTATCCATCAGTAAAGAGGCGTTGAATAAATTACCTGCTTTCGATCAAGACCCGATTGCGGCGGTGTCTAGTTTTTTGGACGCAGGTGCGACGGGCACGGGCGGCGTGACCTTGATCGTAGACGGCGTCGAAGTGAAAAAGCTCGGCGTGAGTTCTTCGGCGATTCAAGAGGTCAAGATCAACAACAACCCTTATTCGGCGGAATACGCACGGCAGGGGCGCGGGCGCGTCGAAGTCATCACCAAACCCGCGGTCGCGCAATTGCACGGCGAATTCAACTGGACGTTCCGCGATGCGCGCTTCAATGCCCGCGACCCGTTTGCGAAGGTGCGCGCACCCGAACAGCGCCGCATGTATGAAGGCAATCTGGTTGGCCCGCTCAATCACGACAAAAAACATCCGACGAATTTTCTTTTCACCGCCGAGCACGACGAACAGGATGTGCAAGCCGTCATCTTTGCGAAAACACCGACGGGCGAGTTGCGGCAAAACGCGCCGACACCGTCACGGCAAAACGAATTCGCTTTTCGCGTGACGCGCCAGATGACGGATAAAACCTCATTGTCGGTGCTGTATTCTTACGAAGATCGCAACGCGCGCAATCAAGGCATCGGCGGATTCAATCTAGCCGAGACCGCGACGGATACGCACTTCCGCGAACAGGAGGTGCGCGTCGCCATCACTCAGATCGTCACGCCGAAACTGGTGCATCAAATCAATTTTCTCGTCGGGCATTACGCCGCGCCAACCACCAGTTTGAACAATGCGCCGCGCCTCGTCGTGCAAGACGCCTTCACCGGCGGCGGCGCGCAGGCCGATTTTACGCGCACCGAATCGCACGGCGAATATCATGAAACCTTTGCCTATCAATCGGGCAGGCATTTCATCAAGACTGGCATACAGATTCCCGACATCAGCTTGCGCGGCATCTTTGATCGCACCAATCAACTCGGCACGTTTTATTTCGCTTCGCTGGCTGACTATCAGGCGCAACGGCCTTATAACTTCATTCAACAACAGGGCCGCACCGATTTGCACTTTTGGGAAAACATCGTTGGAACATTTGTGCATGACGAAATTCGCGTGCGGCCTTCACTAAACATTGCCGTTGGCTTGCGGCATGACTGGCAAAATTATTTTCACGACAATTTCAATTTCGCGCCGCGTTTCGGCTTTGCCTATGCGCCGGGCAAGGCGCGCAAGACGGTGATTCGCGGCGGCGCGGGGATGTTTTATGACCGCACCGGGCCGCAACCGATCTCTGATTTTTTGCGCTTTGACGGAACGACCTTGCGGCGTTTTGTGATTCCCAATCCTGGCTTTCCCAATCCGTTGGCGAATGGGCAACCGCTCAACGCGCAGCCCAACAGCATCGTGCGCCTCGACCCGGCGGTCGTGATTCCTTACACCGCGCAATACGGCGTCAGTGTCGAACGGCAATTGCAAAAATCGCTGACGTTGTCGGTCGGTTATATCGGCTCGCGCGGCGTCAATCTCTTTCGTTCGCGCGATGTGAACGCGCCGTTGCAAGCACCATTCAAGACGCGCCCGAATCCGAATTACTCGTTCATTCGCCAGATTGAGTCCACGGCGCACTCCGTCAGTAACGCGCTCGAAATCTCGCTGCGCGGCAAGCTCTCGAAATACTTCAACGGCGTAGCGCAATATGTTTACGGTTACGCTCACAACGACACGGGCGGCGTCGCGGCGTTTCCGGCCAGTAGTTACGATTTGAAAAGCGAATGGGCGCGCGCCGATTTCGACTTCCGGCATCGCTTCGGCATGAAAGGTTCGTTCAACGTGCGTGATTATTTCGACCTGGGCATGTCGCTCGAACTGATGACGGGCGGGCCTTACAGCTTGATGACGGGGCGCGATGCGAATGGAGATAGCTTCGCGCTGGATCGTCCGGCGGGTGTGCGGCGCAATACGTTGCAAGGGCCGGGGCTGGCGCAACTTGATGTGCGCTGGTCACGCGAATTCAAATTGGGGAAAGCAAAAAAAGACAACGCGCCGACGCTTGCGGTGAGAGCCGACGCATTCAATGTATTGAATCGGGTGAATTTTGCGGGCTTCGTTGGCAACCTGAGTTCGCCGTTTTTCGGCCAAGCTGTGGCGGCGCGTCCGGTGCGACGTATGCAATTCGGTTTGAGTCTGAGCTTTTGATGAGCGTCAGTTTGATGGCTCTGGCGCGGATGGTTCGGGCACCGGGAATTTGATCATTCGATAAATTTCGCTGAGTGCTAACGTGACGCCGAGTGATTCGAGGCGGATGGAACTCTCCAACCCAATCACATCGGCGCGCAGCCATTGATTGTCGAGTTGGCGCACATAGCGAGTCACATGCGGACGGTCGCGCTCGACTAGCAAGTACTCTTTGAAACTTTCGATGGCTTGATAGACCAGAAACTTGCCGTCACGGTCATAAGCTCCGGTCGAAGGCGAAAGCACTTCGCAAATGAACAGCGGATTGAGCAGCATTTCGATGTCTTGAAAATCTTCAGTCTGCGCTTCGCCGCAAACGACGCTCACATCAGGCATGCGAAAGGGTGGTTCAAGCACTGTTTTGAGCGCCACGTCTCCGTTGAAAACCTGGCAAGGGCGGTCAATCAGCAAGTTGCCCAGCGCGCGTATGAGATTGGCACCGATGCCGCCATGCGAAATTTTACCCGCTGCCATTGAGAAGACTTCGCCGTCGAAATACTCAAAGCGTTCTTCTGAGTTTTTGAGCAACTCGACATATTCCTCAATCGTATATTTGCGTTGCGATTTGGCTAATGCAGACATGACGTTTCTCCTTGCCGGGCGTGCCGCCCCTCTTGCTTGCTCACATGGCAATCCTAACACACTTGAGCCAGAGGCTCGGAACAGTGTAAAAGGCTTGCCTTCATCCTCGTCCGTCCCCACAGATTCGCAACCATTCGTCAGAAAGGAAATTTCGTGAGCAATAAACAAACTTTGTTGGAAAAGATCGCCAGCCGCACCGCGCGCGTGGGCGTGATCGGGTTGGGTTATGTAGGGCTGCCGCTCGTCGTCGAATTCGGCGAAAGCGGATTTGTCTCGACCGGTTTTGAAGTAGATCCGCGCAAGGCCGACGCGATCAATCGCGGTGAGTCATACATTCCCGACGTGCCGACTTCGCACGTCGAGGCGCTGGTCAAAGCCGACAAGTTACGCGCGACGACCAATTTCGGCGAGTTAAAAGATCAGGACATCATCATCATTTGCGTGCCGACGCCGTTGCGCAAAACCAAAGACCCTGATGTGAGTTACATTCTGGCGGCGAGCGAAAAAATTCAGGCGACCTTGCGTCCGGGGCAGTTGATTATTCTCGAATCCACGACTTATCCGGGCACGACCGACGAAGTTTTGAAGCCGATGTTTGACGCGAAAGGTTTCAAGGTGGACGAAGATTACTTCCTCGCCTTTTCGCCGGAACGCGTTGACCCCGGCAACCCAACGTTCAACACCAAGAACATCACCAAAGTCGTTGGCGGCATCACCGCCGACAGTGCCGACGTAGCGGCAGCGGCTTACGGCGCGATTGTGAATTCGGTGCATCGCGTCACGTCGGCGCGCGTCGCCGAAGCCTGCAAGTTGCTTGAAAACACCTTTCGCGCGGTGAATATCGGCATGGCGAACGAGTTGGCGTTGTTGTGCGATACGCTGGGCATTGATGTGTGGGAAGTGATCGCGGCGGCGGCGACGAAACCGTTCGGCTTCATGCCTTTTTATCCTGGCCCCGGCATCGGCGGACATTGTATTCCGCTCGACCCGCATTACCTGTCGTGGAAAGCGCGTATGCACGGCTTTGAAGCGCGCTTCATTTCATTGGCTGAAGAGGTCAATTCCAAGATGCCTGATTACGTCATCAAGCTGGTGACGCGCGGCTTGAACGATCAACGCAAAGCCGTCAACGGCTCAAAGGTCGTCATCCTCGGCGTAGCCTATAAAAAAGATATTGACGACATGCGCGAAAGCCCCGCGCTGGGCATTATCGAAAAGCTCGAAACCCTCGGTGCTGAAGTCAGTTTCTGTGACCCGCACGTCAACGAAGTCCACTTTGAAGACAGCGGCAAAAGAATGCACGGCGTGCCGCTGACTGAAGACCTCGTTAAACAATCTGATTGCGCCATTATCGTCACCGACCATCGCGCGGTTGATTACCAATGGGTCGTCGAACGCGCCAAGCTCGTCGTGGATACGCGCAACGCGACGCGTCCGTTAGGGGCGTTGGCGAATGTGATTCGGCTGTAAAGATTCAGTCGCCGGTATTTTTTGCCAACCGATTCTCAGCCTGACTGAAAATGAACCGTTTTGCGGATGAGCTGCGCTTTATCAGCAGAAGCGAAGCGTGTCCGTAGCCCGACTGTTAGCGAGGGCTACCTCATGGATGCGCCCTTTCGTAACCACCGGACGCAATGCCGAGGTAGCCCTCGCTAACGGTCGGGCTACGGACACGCTTCGCCTTTTTGAAAAGCGTCCTGACCTCATCACGCCCAAATCGTCGGAGTCATCACGATGGAAAAACACGACTGGCAGCGTGCCAAGCATTTATTCAATCAAGCCGTCGAACTCACCATGAGCGAACGTCAGGCTTGGCTCAGGCGCGAATGCGGCGGCGATGCCGCGCTGCGCGCCGCTGTCGAACAGATGCTGGTCGCCGACAGTGCCGAAAATAAATTGCTCGATCAACCTGTGCTTTACTGGCCACCGGAACCCAACGCTATGAACTCTGACCGCAAACCATCGCAGGCCATTTACCTCGGCAAATATCGCCTGTTGCGCAAGCTCGGCGAAGGCGGCATGGGCGAAGTCTTTCTCGCCCTCGACGAAAAGCTCAACCGGCAGTCGCGCTCAAACGGTTGTTGCAAAAGACGACGCTGTCGCCACAAATCCAAAGCCGTTTTGACGACGAGATGCGGGCGCTGGCGCAACTCAACGCGCGCAACATCATCAGCATTTATGACAGCGGCGAAACCGACGGGCTGCCGTTTTTCGTGATGGAATATGTCGCGGGCGAATCGCTCAAAACCCGCCTCGAACGCGGCGCGTTGCCGCCCGCCGAAGCCTCGCCATCGTGCAACAACTGGCGCAGGGACTGGGCGCGGCGCATGACCGGCAGATCATCCATCGTGACATGAAGCCTGAAAACATTGTGTTAGGACGCGATGCCGACGGCTTGGTGGTCAAGATTCTCGATTTCGGCATTGCCGTTTTCAAAGAGTCGGCGACCCACTCGCGCACCGATATGGTTGTCGGCACAGCCGCTTATCTCTCGCCCGAACAAGCCCAGGCCGTGCCGCGCGAACGCCTCACCCCCTCCGTAGACCTTTATGCGCTCGGTCTGCTGGCGTATGAAATGTTCACCGGCGAGCGCGTCTTCACGGCCATGCATCCGCAGGCTTATTTGCATTTGCACGTCAACGAAACGCCCGTGTCGCCTTCGCGCCGCAACCCGGCGGCGGGATTGTCGGCGGCGTTGGATGAGGTCATCTTGAGCGCGTTGCGCAAAGACCCCATTGCCAGAGGCACTGACGTAAGACTTTTCGCGCAAAGGCTGGCAGATGCGGTCAGCGCTCAAGCGCGTAACGCTTCATTGCCGACACTGATTGAGCCTGACCCGCTCACGACGAATCCGTTTGGCAGCGAAGCTACTGACGAAACTACGTTGGAAAAAAAGCCGCCGCGTCCGCCGCGCAAAACCTGGTTGCCGTTGGCTGCTGCCTTGTTGTTGGCGGTCGGCGCCAGCGGATGGTTTGGATGGTTCGCATGGCGACAGTGGCATCAGCCGATGACTTCGATCCCAGTGGTTTCGATCAAAGAAGCGGCGCATGACTTGCCCGCCAACCCGCCGCTGTCGCCATCTACTGCGGCAGCCATTGTTCCAGCGGTTTTCGATGAACTCGTAACCGTTGCGCTGCTGCGCGCGCCGGGCCATCAGGCGCTTTCGTTTGAACAGGTTTTCAAGCGAGGCGATCAGGTAAGGCTGGCGATTACGCCCAAACAGTCGGGGCATTTTTATCTGGTGCAACACGGCACGAACGGCAAGCTAGAAATTCTCTATCCTTATCGGCAAGACGCAGCGAGTTACGCTGAGAAAACCGTCGGTCGGCGCTTCGTCTTTCCCGGCAAGCTGGCGTGGGAATTCGACGGCACGGTCGGGATTGAAACGCTTTACGCCGTATACGCGACGCAGCCTCATCAAGAGCTTGCGTTGACCGGATTGGAAAACGGAGCGTTGGATCAAAAAACCGTCACGGCATTGCAAGCATTGGCCGAGGGAGAATATAAATCCGCCACTGTCGCCGTGCGTAAAATCGAATTGCGGCATGGCAAGTGACGTAGCGCGGACTTCAGTCTGCGCTACGTCTCTCATCGAGGTAAACCACATGAAACTCAAACTCCTCCTGTTGGCATTATTGGTGCTGCCGTTGGGCGTTTCGCGCGCGCAGCACAACGCGATTTGAAGCTGGTCAACGACGTAACCCAACTGCCTGACCGCGCGAAACGCTTCGCCGTGTTGATCGGTGTGAACGACTACGACGATGAGCAAATCGGCGCGTTGGTCGGGCCGGCGAACGATATGCAAATGTTAGAAGATGCGTTGGTCGCCAATGCGGGTTTTGACCGCAATCACATCAGGCGGCTGACCAGCGAGCGCACCGAAACCTCACTCAAGCCTACGCGGGCGAATGTGTTGCGTTCGTTGTCGAATGCGCTGAAAGCCGTGCCGCCCGATGGCTTGCTGGTGTTGGCGTTTTCAGGCCACGGCACTGAACGCAATCGCCGCGCGTTTCTGCTGACCGCCGACGCTCAGGTCAACAATGACATCAAGCTGCTGGAAGCGACCGCTATCGCAGTCGCCGGCATCAAGGAAATGATCCGCGACAAACAGGACGCCAACGGCAACACAACAGGTGTCAATCAGGTCGTCGTCTTGCTTGATGCCTGCCGCAGTGATCCGACTTCGGGGTCGGGAAAGGATGTTTCGATCAATCCGTTGACGCGGGCTTACGATTTCAGTTTGCGCAACAGCAA